>DATMZP010000753.1:0-8608 GCA_035573595.1 Hyphomicrobiaceae bacterium | reverse complement strand
GCCCTGCTGCGCGTCGGCGCCGCTCGCCTGGCCCGGCGCCGCGGCCGCGACGGCGGGTTTGGCTGCAGCCGCCGGTTTCGCTGCGGCGGCCGGCTTCGGTGCGGCGGCCGGCGCCGGCTTGGGTGCGGCTTCAGCCTTGCTGGACACGCCATTGGACGCCTTGGGTGGCGGCGTCTCCTCGGTCTTTCCCTTCTTGGACCACAGCGCCATGTCTTTCCTCCTTTGCGGCAGCTGCCCGCTTCTATCCGGGGACTGTACCTTCGGAGATGGCGAAGCTCCACGCCAAAAGTCGGTTGCCGGCCCGCCGCGCCGCCGAGTGGCACGGGCCAAGCACAGCCTTCACTGAGAGTGGGTTTGCGATCATGACCTCAACCCGGGAGGGGCGAATGGAGACCGCGCTGCGAAGGCGGATTGCGTTCGCGTTCGTATTGATCGCGCTCTTGGCGTTCAGCTGCGGCGTGTGGGCAACCACCACGCCCATCGCCGGTGCGGTCATCGCGTCCGGGCTCGTCGTGGTGGAGAGCAACATCAAGAAGGTGCAGCACCCCACGGGCGGGATCGTCGCGCTCATCCCCGTCAAGAACGGCGATCGCGTGCAGGCAGGCGACACCGTGCTCAAGCTCGATGACACCCAGGCGCGCGCCAATCTCGGCATCGTCGTCTCCCAGCTCATACAGCTCACCGGCCGCAAGGCGCGGCTGGAGACGGAGCGCGACCTCGCCGACAGCATCCTGTTTCCGCCCGATTTCCTGGCCAACGAGGAGGCCAAAGCGATCGCCGAGGGCGAGACGCGGCTGTTCTCGTACCGGCGCGCCTTCAAGAAGGGGCAGATGGCCCAGCTCACCGAGCGCATCAGCCAGATCAAGGAGGAGATCAAGGGCCTCACCGCCCAGCGTGAAGCCAAGCAGATCGAGTCGGACCTGATGGTGGAGGAGCTGGACCGGCTCGAAGGCCTGCGCAAGCAGGAGCTGATGGCCGTCAACCGCATCCTCGCGGCGCAACGGGACCTTACCAAGCTCAAGGGCGAGTGGGGCTCGCTGGTGGCTCAGGTGGCGCGCGCGCAGGGCCAGATCAGCGAGATGGAGCTGCAGATCATCGCCCTCGACCAGAACATGCAGAGCGAGGCCACCAAGGAGCTGCGCGAGATCGAGGCCCGCATCGCCGAGCTGGCCGAGCGCAAGGTTGCCGCCGAGGACCAGCTCAAGCGGGTCATCCTGACCGCGCCGCAGGACGGCACCGTTCACGACCTGACGGTGCATACCGTCGGCGGCGTGATCGCCACCGGCGAGACCGTCATGACGATCGTGCCGAGCAAGGACGAGCTGAGCGTGGAGGTGCGTATTGCCACCTCCGACATCGACCAGGTCCACCCGGAGCAACCCGCGAAGCTGCGCTTCCCCGCTTTCAGCCAGCGTACGACACCCGAGGTCTCGGGCACCGTCACACGGATCGGCGCCGACCTCACGCGCGATGCCCAGTCCAACAGCGTGTTCTACGTGGTGCGCATCCATCCCGGCGGCCTGCCCAAGGGCATCAAACTGGTACCCGGCATGCCGGTCGAGGCCTTCATCGCCACCGGCGAGCGCACCGCCCTCTCCTATCTCGTCAAGCCCATCGCCGACCAGTTCGCCCGCGCCTTCAGGGAGAGGTGAGCGGGTCGGGGCGCCGTAGGGGCGCGTCGAGTCCACAGGGAAGCCAGCCCTGTACTCCGGGGGTGGGGGAGAAGATGATCCTCGGCCTACGGACCTGAGGCGCTCTCCCGTATGTGGGCGATAGCGGGCCAGGTGGAGCCGGCGATCATCTCGGCCAGGGCGTGGGTGGTCAGCCCGGCAACCGGCAGGCGCTGGCGGCGGGCGAGGTGGGCGAGGCGGGCGTCGGGCACGCCGACGGCGACCTCCATCTCCTCCCCGACGCGCTCGATATGCATGCGCGCCGCCTCGGCTTCGAGAACCTCGACGGTGACCGTCAGCCGGTGCCGCCGCAGGTCGGGCATCCAGGCCGGCGTCCCGACCGGGATGAAGCGTGCGCCGGCCTGCGCCAGCGCGCCGTTGGCGGCCTTCAAGGCGGCAACGACGACCGGATCCACCGCCTTCCAAGCGGTCTCGCTGGCCCACTGCTCGGTATTGCCGCCGCCCGCCGCCCGCATGGCAAGGCTCGCCGCGGGCTTGAGGCACTCGGACAGGAGATCGCCGGCGCCTGCGACGGTCAGGCCGTGCGCGGCGGCGTTGGCCGTCGCGTTGATGGCGGCAAGGTCGTCCTTGTGCGCCTTCACCGCGGCCTGCAGCTGGCCGGCCGTGTCGACCTCGAGGCGCAGCCAGGCCACGCTTTCGCCCCGGAGCAGGATGCGCCGGTAGGCTCCGTAGCGGCGGTTGATGCTCCAGGACGGCTCGCCCGCTGCGCCGATCGCCACGCCTGCCGCCGCAAGCACCGCGTTGACCCGCTCGACCGCCTGCGTGAGCACCGGCTGCAGCGGCGCCCACTGCGGCGCCGCGTCGGATGCCGAGGGAGGGCTCGGCGGCGGCGGAGGTGCCGACCCCTGCAGGGACGCCGGCAGGGAGGCTGCGCTCGCGGCCGGGCGGCGCGGCGGCGGCTCGGCAGCGCGGCGGGCGACGGTGACCTCCAGCTCCGGGTCGGCGGAGGCCGCGGCCGGCCGGCTGCCACGCGGCAGGAAGGCCTCGCGGCGGCCCCGGTGCACGTCGCGCCAGATGAGCGCGACGCCCGCTGCGATCAGGGCGGCGCTGAGGAGCAGAAGCAGCGCAGTTGTGGTCATGAGGTTCGTTCGGTCGGTCCCGCTCGGGCCTCTCGGGGCGCGCAGCTTATCGCGCCAAGTATGACGCTATATCAGAGGCTCGACCACACGAGGGCAAGCCCCGACATCAGCAGCACCACAAGCACAACGCGGTCGAACCGTACATCGTCGAGATGCCGATAGATCGCAAGGCCGATCGACGCCCCGATCAGCGTCGCCGGCGCCGCCACGGCGAAGGCAACGATGGAGCGGACGCCGATCAGTCCGGACACCGCGCTGGCCGCCAGCATGGCCGCGAGCACGGTGAAGTTGAAGGCCTGGAAGAAGATGCGTCGCTCGTCCTTGCGCCAGTCGTTAAGCGAGGCCCACACCGTCGGCAGCACGCCGGATAGTGCCGCCAGCCCGCCGAGCACGCCGCCGGCGAAGCCCACCACGCTCTCCGCCCAGCGGTCCCAACGGCCTCCGGCGACCTTCACGCGGCCAGCCGCCAGGAGCATGAAGGAGCAGTGGGCCGCCAGCACCGCGCCTACGCCCAGCTTGAAGGCGCCGAGGCCGATGTGGGGCAGCATGAAGGTGCCGATGGGTACGCCGATGAGCCCCGCAGCCAGCATGGGGGCGAGGCGGCGCCAGTCGATGGCGTTCCAGATGGTGGGGAATGTCCTGATGTGCCCCAGCACCGAGCAGGCGGAGCCGAGCTGGGCGGCCACCAGCGGCTCGACCGCATGCAGCCAGACCGGCAGGGCGGTCAGCGCGCTGCCGAAGCCGGTGAGGCCGTTGACGACACCGCCTGCCAGCGCACCTGCAAAGATGAGCGCGAGCCCCTGCCAGCCGCCGGCCTGCTCGACAAATCCCACCCACCCGGCCACCGCGCTCTCCCGCCTGCGTGGCCAGTTGCGGGCCCCCGCTGCAACGTTCCCGCCCCGTTCTTGAAAGGGCCATGCTCAACACCATATCATTGATGCGAACACAACCCGGCGCCGCGACGCGGGCCGGGGCGGAGGCCGCAAAAGGCTCCGCGGGTCCCTGATGTTCGGGGCCAAGGCCGCTCGAGAGGAGGCTTGGCAATGACGCGCATGTCGCACCTGACGAGCCCGCTGTTTTTGGGCTTCGAGGAGATGGAGCGGCTGATCGACCGGGTCGGCAAAGGCGGCGACGGCTATCCTCCATACAACATCGAGCGCATTACCGCCGGAGGTGACGGCAACGGCCCGGCGCACGCCAATGCCGCGGCCGAGCTGCTGCGAATCACCCTGGCCGTGGCCGGGTTCAAGCCGCACCAGATCGAGATCACGGTCGAGGAGAACCAGCTCAACATCCGCGGCCGCCAGGAGGACGACAAGTCCCGCCACTACATTCACCGCGGCATCGCCGCGCGCCAGTTCAGCCGCACCTTCGTGCTGGCGGACGGCATCGAGGTGAAATCGGCCGATCTTAACGACGGGCTGCTATCCATTGACCTGGTCCGGCGCCAGCCCGAGCGTGCGGTGCGCAAGATCGAGATCGGCAAGGCCCACGGCCGACCGGAAGGCCGCGAGTAAGCCTGGGGCTTTTTGGCCACAGCCGGGTGTGGTGAATCGAGGGTAGGCTGGGTCGAGGTGTGGGTTGGATCGAGCGCCAGCGAGGTCCAGGATGGCGATGCGCGACGCGAGGTGGGTCCTCAGCTTGAACCGGCCTCACCCAGTGGGCGCGAGATTTGCCGGGCCTCGCGTGTGGTCGCGCCGAATTTCCCAAAGCGGGGTGGCAATCCCCGGTGCGAGAAGGAGTGAGCGTGGTGGAAAAGAGCAGCAGAAGCACGCCTAAGCCGGTGCTGCCGGCTCCTCTCATGAGTCTGAGCGAGCTGGCGCAACTGGGCGACGGCAAGGTCGCCTACATCAAGGTCATGAACCACGACGAGGCCAAGGCGCTGTTCCCCGCCGTGGACAACCTGCCCGAGGGCATCGACCTCTATTCCCTGCATGGGGCCGACGGCACGCCGCTGATTCTCACCGACAGCCGTCAGGCCGCCATCGGCCACGCCATCGGCGACGAGCTGGAGGTCGCCAGCGTGCATTGAGCCGCGGGGTGACGGAAATGCACGAAGGGGTCAGACCCGGCGGGTCTGCCCCCTTTTTCCGTCAAACAGAACGGGCCAGTCGCGGACCGGCCCGTTCGTCTTAGCAGTTGGCCTGCAGGAGACCGGTTGCCGCGTCAGAACTTGAGACGGGCTCCCGAGAAGACGATGTCCGTGTCCTTGCTGCCGGCCTGGTCCACCGAGAGGTTCTTGTAGGACAGGAACAGCTCCAAGGCGGCGGCATCGACGTTCTGGATGATGCTGACACCCCACGCCTCGCTCTCGAAGCCATTGTCGGCGACGTTGTCGAAAGCGTTGTACTCGCCGTACACCACCGTGTTGCCGATGCCGAACCAGTTCTTGGCGATACCAGCGCGCAGGCCCCAGTTGGTCTCGGTGAAGTCTTTGGTGGCGTCGCCGTGCTCGAACTCACGCCGTCCAGCGAAGCCGGTCGCGAACAGCCCGCTTGCCAAGTGCATCACCGAGGCCGAGCCCGACGTGAATTTGACCTGATCGAAGGTGGCTTTGCCACCGGCGGAGTCCAGCGCCAGATCGGCATCATCGGAACCGACGCCGTAGCCAATGCCCGCAGCAAGCCGGAAGCCGCCGAACTCACCCGCGTACCGCAGCGTCACGTCAGTGCGGTCGTTCTCGGAGAAGGACGTGCCCAGCTGGAAGCCGCCGAAGGTCGGCGTGTCGTAGCGGACGCCGTTGACGCGGTCGCCATCGAAGCCCCGCATGACCGTGTCCCACGACCCAACGCCGCCGGCAATGGTGATCTTGTTGCCGACGCTGATGCCCGGCAGCGAGACGAGGTTGGTGCCAACCAAGTCGACTTCCTGGATGCCGTCCATTGCCGCGCTGATGCGGCCGACGGAGAGCCTGCCGAACTGCTTGTGGTCCAGGTACCAGTTGGCGAAACGCACGGCCAGTGCGCCGTCACCGGGCTGACCGCCGTCGTCATCATCGATCTTGACGGCGTTGGAGGCCGCGGAAATGGCGCTGACCTCAATGAGGAAGCCCGCCGTCAGGTTCGGATTGATCTTGGCCGAGCCGGTGAAACCGAAGCGGCTGGGCGAGTTCGAATTGTCGACGATGAAGACGTCACGGTCGGCCCCGTTGTCAAAGGCAAAGACGCCGGTCGCTATCTGACCGTAGATCTGCAGCGAAACCTTGCGGTTGCCCTTGCGGGCCGTTGTCGCCTCAAGCTCGGCAACCCGCTCTTCCAGGTCTGCGCAGCAGTCTCCCCCGAGGTCGGCAGCGAATGCAGGTGCGCTGTGTCCGCCGTACAAGGCTGCGCTGAGAAGCAGCGCTCCACTCATGACTTTAAGGTTCATTGCCCACTCCTAGCCAACCGGCGGAGCGTCAAGGACCTTCCCTGCTCCGCATCGTGGTGCACCCTAGCGGAGAAAGCTGTCGACCAACTGTCAGCCGAGTGTTCGCTGTGCCACAGTTCTCTGGCCGAGATGCGTCACCTTTCGGTTGTAATCGGACTGCAATCTGGCACGGTGCCATCGTGGTGGGCGTTACAAGCGATGCATCGGCGGTCCGCGACGCATGCAGCGATGCGGGAAGCCGGTGCTCGGGAGGCGCCCGCTGGGATTCCTGTTTTGTTCACGGTCGTGCAGGGGTGGGCGATTTACCCACTCCTCTTCGGTGGGGCGGCATCCCATAATAGCCAGGTGCGGGCAGCAACTCGCGAGGACACACGGGGGAGAGATGCGAGTTCTCCTGCTCCAGGGAGCAGTGCGGGTGACCGCTCACGTCGAGCTGGTCATCCAGCAGATGGACTTTGCGGTCGACAAGGTTGCATTGGTCGAGGAGGCGCATGCGGCCCTGGCGGTCAACGGCTACGACCTGCTGGTGGCGGACCTCGATTCGCTCGATGAGGACTTCAGCGACCTGCTGCGCGGCGCGCGCTCGGCCGATGGGGGCCTGCGCCTCCTGGTGCTCGCCGGCCGCGATCGGCTGGATGCCATCGCTGCAGCCCTGGCGCACGGCGCCGACGACTTCCAGATCAAGCCGATCGATCCAGGCGAGCTGCGGCTGCGGCTGAGCAGCCTCTCGGCGCGCCGCGGCGCCAAAGGTGCCAGCGTGCTCGAATACGGCCCGCTGCGGCTCCACCTCGACACGCGGGATGTCTCGCTCGACGGCAAGTCCGTCGAGCTGACGCCCAGGGAGCGGGCCGTGCTGCAGATCCTTATGCGCGAGGGCGGCAGCGCGGTCAGCAAGGACTACATCGCGTCCCGCATCTTCTCGATGGACGACAACGCCGCGCCCTCGGCGATCGAGACCTACGTAAGCCGGCTACGCCGCAAGGTGGCGCACCCAGACCTGCAGATCCGCACCGTTCACGGCCTCGGCTACCTGCTGGCCCGCATCTCGGCGACGGGCGCCATGACGCTCGTGCTCTGCGCCATGGCGGCCGGAGGATTGCGGCTCGGCAGCGAGGGGGCCAGGGTCGGCATCGCGGCGCTGCAAGCCCTCTCCGCGGGCCTGGCGCTGCCGTTCTGCTAGCGTCCCGTCGCCCTGCGCTTCATCGTGCCATCAGCCGAGCAGGGCTACCGATGCTCCGGCGCCTCGGCGCGTCGCATGTGCCAGTGGCGCCCGCCATGGCCCCGCTCGCCCAATGCCGGCCGCAGCACCACGCTGGCGACAGCCTTCTGCTCGTCGCTGAGGGAGGCGTAGAACGGTCGGAACGCCTGCGCGAGCGCCTTGAGCCGCTCGGCGCGCTCCGACGCACGCTGGCTGGCGCGGTCGAGACGGTCGGGCGGCGCCAGGGGGGCGCGGTCGCCGCTCTGCAGCCTGGCCTCGCGGTCGGCGTGGGCCTTCTGGCGGGCCACGAACCTAGCCCGCAGCTGGGCCTCGATGGGCGTCCACAGGGTAAGCTGGTGCTCGGTAAGCTTCAGCGATTCCCTGGCCATGGCCATCCGCCCGTCGAACAGGCGCGCCCGCATCTCCGGCGACCGGCCCTCGGACCGGCCCTCGTAGCGGGCAGGTGTCGACGGAGGCGGCGCCTGCGTCTGCGCGAGAGCCGCGGTCAAGGGGATGGTGATAGGCAACGCCAGGGCTGCCACAGCCAGTCTGCTCCAACGCCGTTTCATGTTGGCGCACTCCTTCTTCGCTCGGGCGGCCTTCGCTCGGGCGACCGGACCGCCGGGTCCGGCGCCGCTGCTCAGACCTGCAGCATGAAACGGCGGATGGCCGCCCAATCTGTCGGCGCGGCCACCCCTCATCCACAGGCCTGGAGGGTCGGCGCAGCCGGCGACCGGCTGGCACCATCCTCACCACCAGGAGAACGATCCGAAGCCGAACCCCTGGCCTGGCGGCGAAGGCAGGTCGTCGTCGTAGTCGGTGAACACGTCGGGGCGCAGCCTGCGTCGGCTGATGCCGCCCTGCGGCTCGCCGCTCATCACCACCACGAAATCGGTGCCCTTGCTCGTCTCGCGGCTCATGCCCTCGTCCGAGACGATCAGCGACGAGCCCGGCGAGACCAGCTCGCTGATGCGGTCGAGCGCCTCGCGGGGTATGGAGATCCGCTCCAGCACCGCCTTGGCCGCGGCGGCATCGGTCCTCCAGGGCTCGCCCTGCCGGGGCGGCGGCCCGGAGTCTCCCCGCCCATGCGACGGCCCCGCGTACATGGCCAGCGCAGTCGAGCGCAGCTCGTCCGTGTCATTGCCGGCGTAGCCGACGGCCGTGAACAGCGTGGTGCCGATTGGCGCGTGCGGGTTGCGGATCGTCACGCCGCTCTCGAACAGCGGCTCGAAAGCCTGGCGCACGTACAGCCGCTGCGTCTTGCGGCTGATGAA
>DATMZP010000752.1:0-3036 GCA_035573595.1 Hyphomicrobiaceae bacterium | reverse complement strand
CGGCCGAACGGGCCCATCCGGTCTGGCTCCCTGAGACCGGCGCTGCGCGCCTGCACTTTACCGCCCAGCCCATCGGCGATGCGGCTGGCGACCGCCTCGGACTGCGCATTTCAGCCTTCGCCAATGTCGAGCACGTTCTCTTTGACGCTGCAGGGCGCCAGCATGCTGTCCTACGTTCGGGAGGCTGCTCCATGCAATTCCTCATCACCGGCGATAACGCCGTCATCGCCCCTGTCGCTCTCAGCGTGGTGCTCCAACTCCGCCACGACATCGGCCCCATGGTCAAAGACCTCGCCCACCTCAAGACCCTGCTGTCTGCCAAACCCAGAAACGCCGGCGTACCTCCCCGCTGGACGGCGGAAACCATGAGGCTGCGCGATGCCCTGATCGCGCTCGACGGCCACCGCGCCGGCGCCACGCTGCGCGAGATCGCCATCGTGATCTATGGCCGCGAGCGCATCGAGCGCGACTGGCCCGGCAAGGGCCTGGAGCGGCGCCTGCGCCGCGACCTGCAGCGGGGCCAGACCCTCTGCAATGCCGGTTACCGCAACCTCATCCGCTGACCGGGCGGACAATCTCGGGATCCTGCGCGTTGTCACTCCCGGACGCCTCGGAGATCGCTCACACTGGCGACACGAAAGCCTCCGGAGGCCACCCTCATGTTCGAGGATGACGACTCGCCCTTTCTCACCATCGACGAGACCGCCGAATTCCTGCGCATCAAGCGTCGCACGCTCGATAACCTGCGCTGGAGCGGCGAAGGCCCGCCGGCCCGCCGCCACGGCGGCCGCATCGTCTATCACCGCCGCGAGGTCCTCGACTGGTCCGAGGGGCGGCGCCCGCGCTCACCGCCCCCTGGGGGCGCTGGCAAAGCGCCGCCTCGGCACGGCGGTAATGCTCGGCCTGGGCCTCCTGGCGCTCGCGAGCCCACGGGCGAGGCTCCCGATCCTCCTCTGGAACGCAAGTCCTAGCGTCCCGCTCGGGCTCTACGGAGTCGTGGCGCGCACGCCCGCCGCTGGCGAGCTGGCGGTCATCCGCCTGCCGGGTCAGATCCGTGCGCTTGCGGTCGAGCGCGGCTACCTGGCCGGCCGGGCGCTCGTCATCAAGCCGGTTGCAGCCGGGCCGGGCGATGTCGTGTGCCGGCATGCCGCGATGGTGACCGTCAACGGTCACGCAGTCGCCTGGGCGCACCGTACCGACGGGTTCGGACGCGCGCTGCCGCGGTGGACCGGCTGCCTCACCCTCACGGCGAGCCAGGTTTTCGTGCTGTCGGCGGCGCCCGGCAGCTTCGACAGCCGCTACTTCGGTCCGGTCGAACGCGTGCACGTGCTCGGCGTGGGGCGGCCGATTTGGACAACGTGACGCCCCTTCGGTACCACTTTGCAGGAGGCCCCGCGATGCCGGCCCCCATCTATCGCTTCTTGCGCCGCTCGATCGCGCCGTCCACCAGCGCCAAGGCATCGGCGAGTTGCGCCCTCAGCGATGTGAGGCCGGCGACCGGGTCGTCCTCGGCGTCCAGCTGAGTCGGGTCGAGCGAGGCGGCGATGAGCGACATCAGAGTCTGCTGGCCGAGTGGCCCGGCGGCGCTCGCGGCGTCCAGCGGCTCGTCGCCCACACCCTCACCATCGAGCACCAGGCGGCCGTCGAGGGACAGCCACAACGACAGGCGTGCCCCCGTGAGGACAGCGCTCTCGACGGCTTCCGCCGGCAGCTTCATCTCGACGACGAGTTCCCCATCAGCCAGCCGGAACCCGGCCATGTAGCTCTCGACGGGAAAGCCCTCCAGGCTCCCCTCCTCGCGTTCGAAGAACGGCATCAGCTCAGTATGTCCGGTCATCACACACTCTCTTCTTGTGTCGGTGTTCCTTAATTCGCGAACCGGCTGATGCGAAACATAAGTGATTTCTGTGGGTTGTCGCCATGGGGCGACGCTCTTTGATCGTGAACCGCCCAAGGATGTGCCTTAGACGCGAACTGGTGTTCGTGCCAAGTGGAGGTGGATCTGCGACGCATACCACTCGCGGGCGGTCGCACTTCACCGGCTTCCAGGCGCGCTCCCGACTGGCATCGCGGGGGCACGTAAACGCCCCTGAGCGGGACTTCGCCACGCTGACCGCCTGCCTCGACGCTGGGGCCAAGCTTGATGGTGACGCTTACGCGCATCCCTCACCCAGTTCGCGATTTAAGGAACCAGTTCACGTTTAAGGAACCGGTTCGCGAATTAAGAAACATCGACACACATCGATACCAGCTCTGCATACGGTGTTACTTACATACTATAGTTGATAAACTCAAGGTGCGTTATCCGCTGACCTCGGCGCATGGACATGCGCAAGCTGGTCGGGGGGAATGTGCGACGGATCAGGCGGAAGAAGGGGCTGACACAAGAGCAGCTTGCTGAGATCTCCGGCTTCAGTCAGCAATACATCAGCGGCTTGGAGCAGGGCCGGCGCAATCCCACGGTTGTCACGCTGTACGAGCTCGCTTCGGCGCTCGGCGTCAGCCATCTGGACTTGGTGCGGCCGTTCCGCGACGGCTGAACGAGCGGACTGCCACAACCTCCAGACTGCCGCGCAACCATTCAGGCCACCACCAAGGCGTGTGAACCGAGCCAATCCCTGTTCGGCCGTGCGGATCATGTGCTGGAACAAGATAAATCCGCCGTGGCTCTGACCGTCAACGTTTGCGGATAAGATCTTGATTCCGCGCAACAATGCGAGGAGCATACAGAGCAAGGAGCATATGGGCGTGCCCCGACCTTCGGTCGGGTCGCGTCCTATCGCGCGGCGAAGGTGCCGCGCGACCGAGCCGCCTGCGGCGTCTCGGCCCATTCGGGTGACGGCCGCTCACGCGGAGCAAGCGGCGAGGGCGTCACCTCATGTCTGGCAATTTAGCGCGCTGCGAGCACGCCGGCGGAGCCCCGCTCAAGGCCCCGCGGCCTCAGTCCGCTCGGTGGTCCGACGGCGGCAACCGCCACGTCCTCCCGCCACGTCGCATGCGGAGGCCCATCCCCGCCTACTGATGCGCCAGGGTGCG
>DATMZP010000751.1:0-2314 GCA_035573595.1 Hyphomicrobiaceae bacterium | reverse complement strand
TGACCTCAGGATACAGCGCTGTGCCACTGGCGGTGAGCAAAGCCGTACGAAACATCAAAGTTCTTGAGAAACCCTACACCCGCGAGCAGCTCGCTTGCGCACTGCGCGAAGCCCTCAATCGCTGACCGCCTCCGGCGAGCGGACCTATTGGCACAAAAGCAACTCCCCTTCGGCGGCCGACTATCCCGCCATCTGCAGCTGCAGCAGCTGGCTGCCGCGCTTCACCACCACCAGCCAGCCGCGCTGGCGCTGCTTGAGCGCGTTGTCCAGCTCCGCCACCGAGCCGATCCGCTCGCGCCCCACCTGAACGATCACGTCGCCCGGCCGGAAGCCGAGCCTCGCCGCCGTGGTCCCCGGCTTCACCGACACCACGACGACGCCTTCCTCCGCGTCGATGCCCAGCTCCTCGGCCGTGCCCGGCAGGATATTGGCCACCCGCGCCCCGTCGAAGGGGTGGGCTCCGGTGAGGTCGCGCGCGTCCTGCGCCTCCGATGGCGCCGCCCGCAGCGCCAGCTCCACCCTGGCGGGCCGCCCCTTGCGGATCACGTCGAGCTGCGCCTGGTTGCCGATGCCCCGGGTGGTGAGCCGGTAGTGCACGGCGCGCGCATCGTCCACCTCGTGGCCGTCGACGCCGACGATCACGTCGCCGGCCTGCAGGCCCGCCTCGGCCGCCGGCCCCTTGTCCTGCAGGCGCGCCACAATGGCGCCCGCCACGCGGCCGAGCTTGAGCTCCCCGGCGATGTCGCGCGTCACCGTCTCCAGCTTGGCGCCCAGCCACGGCCGCTCCAGCTTGCGGCCCGTGAGCGCGCCCTCCACCACCAACTTCACGAGGTTCGCCGGGATCGCGAAGCCGATGCCCTGCGAGCCCCCCGACCTGGTGTAGATGGCGGTGTTGATGCCGACCACGCGGCCCGACATGTCCACCAGCGCCCCCCCGGAGTTGCCGGGGTTGATGGCCGCGTCGGTCTGGATGAAGGCCTGCGCGTCCGAGCGCGACACCTGCGTGCGCCCCAGGGCCGAGACGATGCCGCTGGTGACGGTCTGCCCGACCCCGAACGGGTTGCCGATGGCGAGCACCATGTCCCCCACCTCCGCGGCATCGGAATCGGCAAACTCCAGGTGCGGGAAGCGGGCTTGGCCGCCGCCTGGGCCGGCCTCGATGCGCAGAACGGCGATGTCGGTCTTCTCGTCCGCCAGCAGCACACGGGCGTTGAGCTCGCGCCGGTCGGCCAGCACCACGCTGATCTGCGCTGTGCCGGCCACCTTGAGCACGTGGGCGTTGGTGACGACCACGCCGTCGCCGCCGACGATCACGCCGGACCCGAGCGAGCTCTGCACCCGCTCCTGCGGCATGCCGAAGTCGCCGAAGAAGCGGCGGAAGACAGGATCGTCGGCGAACGGCGACACGAAGCTGCGGGACTGCCCGCGCACGTAGACGTTGACCACCGCCGGCGCCGTGCGCTTGACGATGGCGGCGAAGGAATACTGCGCCGCCTCCCGCGAGGGCGGCACCTCCCGTTGCTGCGCCGATACCGGCGCGGCGCCAAGCGCGAGCGCGGCCCCGGCCACCGCCACGCCGAGCCGCCAAGCACGATCCGCTCCTGCCCTCAACCGAGCCATCCGGGCCTCTCATGCGCTTCGGTGCCGCTCGCCGGCACCGTCCCAAACGACACTGCGTGAATTATCGCCGCCCGCCCGTATCCGCAAGGCGTCGCCCGGCCCGCGGGCGTGCCGGGCACCAGAGGCCGTGCGGAGGGCGCATCAACCGCCGCCGATCAACCATGACGCCGAGGCGGTCGCAAGACGCAAGGATGGGACCGAGACCCGCTCGGCGCGTACGCGCCACCGAGTTTCAGGGTGAGGAGGCCGCAACCAGGCCTGCGCGGCCGCCCATCCCGTGGCCCCGGCCAGGCCCGGCGATGGCTGGGCGCCGGCCAAGGCGACCTACATGGCGGCCGGCGCGCCGGCCATGAGCTTCACTCGCCCATTGGCGCATCTCAGGCCCCTGGTACGCAACTCCCTGCAGCCAAATGCTGGTGGGGTCGAGGAGGCCTGCGGCTTGGCACAGCGGCAGGCTTGGAAGCGAACGTGGCCTCCCTGCCATCGGCCTGGCACCGCCATCGCCACTCCTCTCCAACCCTAATCGGTTGACGCGCAAGGGAGACTGTCACCGGGCTTCAGCCACCTTCGGCTCAGGCGCAGGACTGGTGAGCAGGTCTTTGCACCGAGCGCAGGCCCTGCCTCGCCCTGCCTCCAAGACGGGTTCACAAGCGGAAAAAATCTGTTATAAGCGCCGCCACTTGCCCGCTTCGCT
>DATMZP010000750.1:0-4919 GCA_035573595.1 Hyphomicrobiaceae bacterium | reverse complement strand
TATATCGATCTGTTCTCGGCGCTGTTGATTTGCTTTCAGGTCGTTGCCGCGTCCCTGCTGGTCGACAAGCCGAATCCGATCGGTACCCGCTTCGGACGCCTTGCCGATCCGGCCGTGCTCTACGTGGCGGCAGCGGCGGCCGCGGGCAATACGAAGTTCATGGCCCTCGTCATCAGCCTGGCCATCTCGGCCTTTCTGCTGGCGTTCGTGGCGTATCAGAGGGGCACCGCCAGCCTCGCCAGGGACGCGAGACTGATCGCAACGGTCGGCATTGCCAGCGCTCTCTCCGGCTTCACCTGCGCGCGGAATCTCTGGGAGTTCGGCAATCCGTTCTATCCCATAGCCGTCGGCCCGTTTCCGGGACCGTGGAAGGAGTATCAGAACTATCCGCTCTATACCCAGGCCATCGGCTGGCTGGGGAGGCCCATCAATTGGTTTCTCTCCATAACGGAGACGGACTGGATCATCCGCGGCGTGAAGGTGGTCTACAATATCGACCTGCACTTCGGAGACAATGCTGACCTCTATGGCCCGGCGAGGACCGGCGGCTATTGGGGGTCACACGTCATCGCCAGCATCATCGTCGGCGGTGCTCTTTTTGCCTGGGTCGCACAGAGCAACGCCAAGGCCCTGAAAGAGCACGCATTCCTTTTCTCATCCTTCCTGTTCGTCTCCCTCCTGACGGCCTTCATGCCGCAGTCGCATGAGCTGCGGTACTACCTGCACTGGCCACTGCTGCTGTTTCTCGTTCTGGGCGTTCTGGTCAGCAGGGCAGGCCTTCAGCGAGGGGCTCGGCTGGCGATCTGCGGGCTCTATCTCGCGTTCTTCCTCCTGTCGGAGCTGTCCCTCAAGGCACCGCTGCGCATCTTTCCGATCTACTCGCCGGAAAGGGACATTGCGCAGCTCGCCACCTCGCCGGTTGTCAAGCACGCCCGGCAGAATGGCGGAGCCTGCCTCGGCAAGCCGTACTTTCCCGAGGAGATGAAGTACTCGGCGATCTTCCACGGCGGACGCTACGTGATCGAGCTTGGGCACCCTCACTTGACGCCATCCGGAGGCCGGAAGATCTGCAGGACGTTTCCGGAGTACACGCCGGAATAGATGAAACGCGACCCGGGTCAGACCCCAATAGTCGGATCGGTCACTGGACGATCACGCGCAGGTCGGACGTGAGAATGCCTTCAGCGAGAAGCGTCTTGATGTGGGCGATGCGCTGATAGCGGGGGCCTTCGAACTCGTCGAGCGCGAGCGCGCTGGAGCGGTAGGCGGCATGGAGCTCTTCGGCGCCCCTGCGCGCGTCCCACTGCGGCTGGAACGCCGGCAGCACACGGCGGATCTTGTCGCAGTTGACGCGGTAGTTGCGCGTGTCGGGGCCGGCGTCCGGGGCGTACTCGATGGCGCAGCCCGGCACGACCGAGGCCACGATCTCGGCGAGGTCGCGGATGCGGTAGTTGTGCGCCGTCTGGCCGACGTTGAAGGCCTCGTTGCTGACGGCCTCCATGGGCGCCTCCAGGGCCGCCAGGAAGGCGCGCGAGATGTCCTCGATGTGCACGATCGGGCGCCACGGCGTGCCGTCTGACTTGAGATAGATGCGTCCCGTGGTCACCGCCCAGGCGGTGAGGTTGTTCAGCACGATATCGAAGCGCATGCGCGGTGAGACGCCGTAGGCGGTGGCCGGGCGCAGATAGGTGGGGGCGAACGTCTTGTCGGCCAGCTCGGCCAGCTCGATCTCGGCCTTGACCTTGGCGGCGCCGTAGGGCGTGACCGGGGCGAGCGGCGCAGTCTCGTCGAGCAGGTCGTCGCCCGCCCGCGAGCCGTAGTTGCTGCAGGAGGAGGCGAACAGGAACCGCTTGACGCCAGCCTTCTTGGCCAGTCGCGCAGTGGTCACCGGCGCTTGGTGGTTGATCTCGTACGTCATGCCCGGGTTGAGGTTGCCGAGCGGGTCGTTGGAAAGGGCGGCGAGGAAGATGACGGCGTCGAAGCCTTCAAGGTCGGCCGCCGCAAGGTCCCGCGTGTCTTTTTCGATCTTCGGCACCTCGGCGATCTTGCCGCCGGCTGGGTAGGTGCAGCGCCGGTACAGGTCGCTGTCGAAGCCGACCACCTCATGACCCGCCTTCAGCAGCATCGGGGTCATCACGGTGCCGATGTAGCCGTGGTGGCCGGTGACTAGAACGCGCATCTATCGCCTCTCCGTTGCACGCCAATGGGAAAGCCGGCAGTCCCGCTGGGGGCCGCCAACCTGACTCGACCTGAATTGCATCCAATGGGCGCCCAGAGACCAAGCGGAAACGCGCAGAAATCGCGGCGCCAGGGCTGTCACAAGGGTTCTCAGATGCTGTCGGCTCAAAACGCGTGACGCTGGTATCCATAGCAGTGTGCGATTTGCAAGACTATGACGCAGAATGGCTCGATCAGGCAGCAACGATATTCCATCCGACCAGACTCGAAGGAGTGCGCGACGGCCAGCGGCCAGGGAGTGGCGAAGGCGGGGCCGCGGTGGCTCGGCGGCGCCTCAATGATGTGAGGGCGAGGGCACGTAGCGCGGTCCCAGGAGGAAGCCGGCGGCCCAGCTCATATGCATGGTAATGGCGGCGACACCGCTGAGGAGCAGGCAGCGGTCCCCCTCACGCACGGCCAGGGCCGCTCCCCACCCGAGGCAGGCGAGCGCATAGGCCGCTGCCGCGCTCAGAAAGGCCGGGTGCACGACGGAGAGCCCCAGCGAGGCCAGGCAGACCAGGAACGCCGCCACCGGAAGCATCTGGCGCAGGCGTGGCCGAGCGCGGTGCTTGATAAGCATGTTGGCCCGGCCGGTGCCGAACCTGAAGTATTGCCGCGTCAGGGCAATGAGGTCGGAGCGGGGGTAGTAGGTGAGCACGGCCCCGGCATCGAGGTAGATGCGCCGGCCGGCATCGGCCATGCGCCGGTCGAGCTCGGCATCCTCGTTGTGCGGGAAGCTCTCGTCGTAGCTGCCGACCTGCCGGAAGGCCGCAAGCTCGAAGGCGGCATGGTGCCCGTGATCCACGAAGCCGGACTGGCCCGGCATGCGGTGGGCCGCGCCGCCGTTGCCGAGCCGGCTGTTCTGGGCCGCGGCCACGGCCCGCTGCATGCAGGTCGTGCCCCTGGTGCGCATGGGGACGACAACCGTCCCCGCGCCGGTCTCGACGAGGGTGCGCACGCAGCGCTCGACGAAGCCCGGCGGGTACTCGGCGTGGCAGTCGGCGCGAACGAGATGGGTCGCTCTCGCATCGGCATGCCGAGCGCCGAGATTGACGCCGGCGGCCTGGATCCGCTTCTCGTTCCGCAGCAGCCGGATGCGCGGGTCCGAGGCGGACATCCGCTCCACAATCTCGCAGGTGGCATCCGTGCTGCCCCCGTCGGCGACCAGCAGCTCCCAGGCGAGGTCGGCAGACCGCGGGAGGACCGAGGCGATGGCCCGCGCCACGTAGCGCTCCTCGTTGAGCGCCGGCATGACAATGGTGACGAACACCCCGTTATTCATGGCCAATCGCTATCCCAATTCGCTATCCATGGTCCTAAATCGCCGCCCCGAGACACCGCTGATCCTGCAAGGGAGCGCAGCCTGGCGAGGCGGCAGGCTTCCCCATCAGTCGAAGTCTGGATCGAGCACGCTCGGACCGTCGGTGCCGATCCTGAGACAGGTCAGCTGGTTGGTGGCAAAGGCCCCGGTGTCGATATTGATGCGGTTGGGGCGGAAATCGGGCTCCTCAACGGGTGTATGGCCGTGGACGACCAGATATCCGAGGTCGCCGTCGTAGTCCAAGAAGTCGTTGCGGATGCCCAGGATGTCGGCCGCCTGCTGGTCCTCGAGCCGGATGCCGGGCCGAAGCCCGGCGTGGACCATCAGATAGGGGGCGAGCTTAACGTAGGACCCGGTGCGGACCAGAAAGTCGAGGTGCTCGGCCGGGAGGCGCTGCCGCAGGGCCTGCCGCACCTCCTTCTCGGGGGCATCGCCGGCCAGGAGCTTGGCCGGCAGGCCGTAGGACAGCAGGGTTGGCAGGGCGCCGACGGCCTTCCACTGGCCGAGCAGGTCCCTCCCCTCCAGGAAATCCACCAGCAGCTGCTCGTGGTTGCCGCGAAGAAAGCACGTGGGTCCGGTCTTCGCCCTGTCGATCAATGCAGACAGCACGTCGGCCGAATGGGGCCCTCGATCGATGTAGTCGCCAAGATAGATCTCGACCGCCTGGATGGTGCCGGAATCGCTCTTGTCGGCGTCGATACCGTGGTGGACCTCCTTCAAGAGGTCGAGGCGGCCGTGGATGTCGCCGACGACATAGATCGTCCAGCCGTCGGGTGCCGGCGGGTAGGCTCCCGCCCCCCGGAGCCTTGCGCGCGATTGACGCCAATCGATCATCGAACGACATCGCCCCCGGGTGACACCTGCAACCTTATGTAAGAGATATTCCATGGTCGGTCAGCCCCTCAGGAGGCCACGCGTGGCCATCAGCAGCCGATTCCGGGGCCAGCTCCGGCGACCGTCCAGACGCGGCCTCCCGGCCCCTGCCAGCTCGGAAATCGCTGTGCCCGACTTGACAGCAAAGCGGCAAGGGCGGTCATTAGCCGGTACGGCCTGCTCGGTGGACCCGTACAACCCGGCCCGATACGGGACGCAGAGCCGCCTCACGGCCCGGTGCGGCGGGAAGGCGGCTCGCGCCTCGGACATGCTGGGCTCCCGCGGCCGGGAACGGTAGTTTGATGAACATATTTTCAGCCACAGTCGATAGGCTCGGCTTTTTTCTGCTGGTGTGCTGCGTGGCGTTGGCGCCCATCCCGTTCGGCTCCAACAGCGACGGTGTTGCAGGTCTCATCGGCCTGGCCCTGGCGGCGGCGTTGCTCGGCACGTTCCTTGCGCCGGAGCCCAATCGCCGTGTCCGTCGCCTCCATACGGCCGCGCTCGCAGT
>DATMZP010000749.1:0-2448 GCA_035573595.1 Hyphomicrobiaceae bacterium | reverse complement strand
GCTCCATCTTTGCGTACGTTTGCCCGCGCCGACGTGCTCCAGACTACATAACCCGCATCCCGTTCCTACCGGACGGTCGTCACGTTCAGAGGATGATTGATGACCGCTGAGCTGCAAGCCGTCCGCGGGCCCTCCCCGAGAATGGTCAGCATCGTCATCCCGGCCTTCAATGAGGGTCGCACGATTGGAAGGATCGTATGCGCGGCCCGCGAGCAGTGCCCGGGCGCCGAGATCGTCGTCGTCGACGACGCCTCGACCGACAACACCGCCGAGCAGGCGGCCGCGGCGGGCGCCAACGTCATCCGGCGTCCGTATAACGTCGGCAACGGTGCAGGCGTGAAAACCGGGGTTCGCGCGTCGACCGGGGACGTCGTTGTCGTCCTCGACGGCGACGGACAGCACGATCCGGCCGACATCCCGCGGTTGCTGGCCCACATCGGCCCCTATGACATGGTGATCGGCGAGCGGGCCCGCACCGGACAGCAGAATGCCACTCGCTGGCTGGGCAACGCGGTCCTCAACCGTCTTGGCACCTATCTGGTGGGCGTGGAGATGCGCGACCTTACCTCGGGCTTTCGCGCCATGCGCCGAGACGTGCTCGTCGAGCTGCTACACCTCCTGCCGAACCGTTTTTCCTGGCCCACCACCAGCGCGCTGGCCTTTGCCAAAGGCGGCTACCATGTTCGCTTCGTGCCGATAACCGTTCACAAGCGCACCACCGGCCGGAGCTCGCAGCAGCTGCTCCCCAACGGGGTGAAGTTCTTCCTGATCATCTTGCGCATCGCCACACTGTTCAGCCCCCTGCGCATCTTCTTTCCCATCTCCCTGCTGTTGGAACTGCTCGCAGCGGTCGCCTACGGCTGGTCCGTGGCACGGGGAGCGCCCTGGCTGCACCTGCCGCCTTCGACCGTGATGTTCTTCCTTGGCGGAATCGTGTTGTTCCTCTTCGGCCTGATCTCAGAGCAGATCGCCAGCCTCCGCTTCAGGGGACCGGAGCATTTCTAGCCGTTATGCCCGCTGGCTCCCGCGCCTGATCGGGCCGGCGATCCTGATCTACTTCCTGCTGACGACGGACCTGAGCCGGATCGTCGGGAACCTCCGCGCCCTCCAATGGACACCGTTACTCGTCGCGCTGGCCCTCTACCCTGCATTCCTCGCAGTCAAGGCATGGCGCTGGAACGTTCTGATGCGCAACCTCGGGACTGAAGCGCCCCCACTTGGGGAGTCCATGCGGATCTACGCGGTTGGCCTGTTCCTGGGAGGCGCGACTCCCGGGCAGTCCGGTGATTTCCTCAAAGCCTGGTACCTGCGCGAGCGTGGGCAGCCGCTGGCGCCGGTGCTGTTCAGCATTCTCATCGACCGGTTATTCGATTTTCTGGTGATGGCACTGCTGAGCCTGCTCGGACTGATGGCTCTGCTGGGGCAGCTTCCGGCGCAAGTTCAGGCGCCGGTCGAGATCGCGACGATCGCCTGCGTGGCCGCCATCGTGCTTGCCATTCCCGCCCTGATGGCGCGCCGGACGCGCGACTGGTTGATGACCCGCGCCAGCGCACTTGCCCCGACTCGCGCTCGAGTTACCCTCGATCGATGGCGGAGCCAGTTTGCCACCTTGGATCTGCGAGCGCCGGTGTTGCTGCTGCTGTTGCTCGCGTCGGCCTGCTCGGCGACCGTGACGATGACGCGTCTTTGGCTGCTGTTCCGGGCGCTGGAGATCTCGATTCCGATCCTGGTGGTGGTGGGCTCCGCAGCGCTGATTTCCATTTTGCAGGTGCTGCCCATCAGCTTTTCAGGCGTCGGCGTCCGCGATGCTCTGCTGATCCCGGTGCTGGCAGCGTACGGCTACGGACGCGACCAGGCGCTGGCGCTTTCGGCCCTGTTCCTCCTCCTCAACCTGGAGCACATCCTGATCGGCTTCCTCGCCTCCCTGCGGTTCCCGCCTGGTCGAGGGGCGGCCGCCGACAGGCCCCGTTCGCGGGCCACTGCCGCTCCCGCCGAGAAGCGGTGGCATGAGCGATAACGTGGAGCCGATGAATGCCAGGAGATGGCTCGCACTGCTGGTTGCCCTCTGGGCCGGTCTCACCCTGGTGCGGTGGCTCGCTGCACTCCCCATCACCGAGCCACGGATTTTTCAGGACGAGCTTCTCCACTGGCAAATGGCGAAAGAAATCGCCCGGCATCAGCCCTTCCTTCTGTTTGGGCGCTCCGTGGATACGCCGGCTGTCCTGTACCCCGCGATTCTGAGCATCGTCTTCCAGGCCACCGATGCCCGAATGGCATTCGATCTCGCCCGAGGTGTCAATGCCGCGCTGCTCTGCGCAGTCGTGTTCCCTGCTTATGGCCTCGCTCGGGAGTTCGCCCCACCGCCCCTGGCCCTCGCGACGGCCGCGCTTGCAGCCTTGGTACCCGGAGGCGTCTTTTCCGCGCTCATCATGGAGGAAAGCCTCTACT
>DATMZP010000748.1:0-9356 GCA_035573595.1 Hyphomicrobiaceae bacterium | reverse complement strand
CGGCGAGGCCCCGGAGCTGGCCGCAGCGGCCGAGCGCTTCGACGAGGTGCTGGCCAATCCACCCTTCCACGTGGAGGGCCGCGGCACCGCGGCCGGCGACCCCGTGAAGGCCGGCGCCAACGCCATGCCCGCGGGCGCGCTGGACCGCTGGGTGCGCTTCATGGCGGCCATGGCGCGGCCGGGCGGCGGGATGAGCCTGGTCCACCGCGCCGACGCCCTGCCCGAGGTGCTCTCGGCCCTCGCGGGGCGCTTCGGCGGGGCCGTTGTGATGCCGCTGCACCCTCGGGAGGGCGAGCCGGCGCTGCGGGTGCTGGTGCGGGCCGTGAAGGGCAGCCGGGCGCCGCTGGAGCTGCGCCCGGGCCTCGTCCTGCACCACGCCGACAACAGCTTCCGGCCCCGTGTCGCGGCCGTGCTGCGCGATGGTGCGGCCTTGCCATTTCGCGGCGGCCCCTCGGACGTTGGGGAAGGGGCATAGGAGAAGAGCGGGACCGCCCAACTTTCGGCGCGGCGCTCTGCTGCGCTTGGCGGCGACGGCGGCGCTCCCCATCTAGGGGATCGTCTACCTTGAGGAGAGCCGATGGGCCTGTTCAGCCGCAACTCCGTGGTGCCGGTGCTGCGTTTCACCGGTCCCATCGGCATGGCCACGCCGCTGCGGCCGGGACTGGCGCTGGCCTCCGTCGCCGGCGCCATCGAGAAGGCCTTCAGCCTGTCGAGGCTCCCTGCCGTGGCAGTGGTCGTGAACTCGCCGGGCGGATCGCCCGTGCAGTCCAACCTGATCTTCCGCCGCATCCGCCAGCTCGCCAAGGAGAAGGACAAGCGGGTCTACGTCTTCTGCGAGGACATCGCCGCCTCGGGCGGCTATTTCCTGGCGCTTTCCGGCGATGAGATCTACGCCGACCCGTCGTCCATCGTCGGCTCCATCGGCGTCATCTCGGCAGGCTTCGGCCTCGACAAAGTCATCGACCGGCTCGGCATCGAACGGCGCGTCCATACCGCCGGCAAGGACAAGGGTGCACTCGATCCGTTCCGGCCGGAGCGCCCCGAGGACGTGGCGCTGCTCAAGGAGCTGCAGCGCGACGTGCACGAGGTGTTCATGAACGCCGTTAAGGAGCGCCGCGGCGGCAAGCTCAGCGGATCCGCGGAGGACCTCTTCTCCGGCTCATTCTGGTCGGCCGTGAGGGCGCGGGAGCTTGGCCTGATCGATGGAATCGCCGATCTGCGCAGCAAAATGCAGGAACTGCACGGGCGCAAGGTGAGGCTCAAGGCCGTGCCGCTGGCGGCCGGAGGACTGCTGTCGCGGTTCCGGCGGCTGCCCGGCTTCCAGACGATCACGAATGATGGATTTGCTTTTGCGCCGTCATTCGCCGATGATCTTATTTCGGCCGTCGAGGCGCGCGCCCTGTGGTCGCGATTTGGCCTCTAAGATGGAGTGTAATGCTCGCCCGACGGTTGTGCATTTGGGGCATCTGCCCCCAGGAGGTGAGTGGTGTCACAGTTGATCGCCCTGGCCCTGGTGGGAGCCGCCGTCTACGCAGGCTACCGCTGGCTGTGGCGTCCCGCCCGGCTGATCGTGGCCGAGGTGCGGCGCGCCGAGGACGAGATCCGCAGGGCGGCCGCCGGCCGCGCCTACGCAAAGGACATGGGGCGGCTGGAGTACGATCCCCGCACCGGCGTCTACAGGCCCAGCGATCGCCACTAGGCGATTGCAGTTGCCGGGCCAGCCCCATCGCGAAGGCGAAGGCCGGTTCGCGGCCGACGATGAGCGTGCCGCGGCGAGGACGGCTCAGGACGAGGCATCCCCTGGGGCGGTGTCCACGCCAAGGTAGGCGTCGAACGCGGCCCAGAAGTCTTTGCGCACGTCGTCGGTCTCCTGCAGGATCTCGTGCCGGGCCTGCGGGATCAGGACGTGGCTTCCCACCTTCAATCTGAGCCCCAGCTCCTCGATGTGCGTCGCCGATACGACGCTGTCCATGCCAGCCGCGAACAGCAAGAGCGGCATCTTGATCTGCGAGGCATAGTGGGGCGCCGAGACGCGCGCGGTGGACCGCAGGGCGGCGCGCAGCCAGCCGACGGTGGGCGATCCGAGCCCCAGATGCGGCGCCGTCTCTATCACCATGCGGTTGCGGGCATAGCGCTCCGGATCGCCGGTCAGGACGTTGCCTTCGAACGGCTCCTGGTCGATCGAAGCGTCCGATCCGCCCGGTGCGTACATGCGGGCCAGGCCCAGGGCGCACAGGGTCTCGGCGAAGAGCCGGGGGTACGGCGGCGGGTAGCGCAGCTCCTTGGGCGCGATGGCCACCATGGGCGCGCACAGCACCATGCGCGAGAACCAGGAGCCGGGATCGGCGGCGTTGCGCAAGAGGATATTGCCGCCCATGGAATGAGCCAGCGCGATGTACGGCCCCTGGCAGCTTGGCTGCACCACCTCTTTCATGAAGAGGGCGAGGTCGCGGTCAAAATCGGCGAACGAGCGCACATGGCCCTTGCGCGGATTGCCAAGCAGCCGCTCCGAGCCGCCTTGCCCACGCCAATCCAGGGTCGCCACGGCGAAGCCGCGCCGGCGCAGGTCGGCCACCACCTCGAAGTACTTCTCGATGTACTCGGTGCGGCCCTGGAACAGGCAGATCGTGCCGCGGTGAGGCCCCCGCGTGGGCTCCCAGCGGGCGAAGCGCAGCCTCACCCCGCCGTAGCCGGTGAAGGTGCCCGCGTGTGCGCCGCTGGGGACCGGGTTCTTGGCCAGCGAGACAAGGTCCATGGCTCTCCCCGCAATTAGCAGTGACGAATCGCAACGGTCCGGCGGGCCACCAGCCTGCCGGACCGCGGGTTGGTCGGCAAATCCAGCTAGTCGTTCTGCCAGCGGCGCGGGCCGCGGTAGGCGTACCGCTCCTCCCAGCTCTCGTCGTTCTGGTAGCCGTAGGGCGCCCGCTCCGGGCCCCAGCGCCAGGCGCCGTAAGGCCCATAAGGCTGGCGATAGGCGTAGGGGCCGAACGGCCGCAGCTCAAGCGGACGCGCCTCCAGCAACTGGCCCGAGCAGCGGTGCAGCGTCAGCTCGAACAGGCGGCCGTTGGTGCGGCGCGCGCGCAGCGTCACCAGCCCGTCGTTGAGCGGCTTGCCGTCATGGAAGTCGCCCCATCCCTCGCTTGTCAGGCGGTCGCGCACATGCTCGCTGCGCACGCAGCTCTTACCCGGAGGCGGTGCGGCGTATTTCGAGGGAGGCGGCGGAGCGCCGTATCCGGGCGGTGGAGGTGGCGCGCCGTAGTTGGGCGGCGGAGGCGGTGCGCCGTAGCCCGGCCGGGGAGGCGGTGCGCCGTAGTTGGGCGGGGGCGTGTAGCCGTACCTGTTGGCCGGCGGCGGGCCCCCATTGGGACCGTCGTCGTCCTCCTCCTCATAGTACTGCGGGGGCGCAGCCTTCGGTGCATAGCGCGGGTCACCGTAGTAGCCGCCGTAGGGGCCGCTCCTCGGAGGCGGAGGCACGCCGTCGATATCGGCCGCCAGAGCCGGCGACGTGTGAGCCGGCGACGCAGCGGCGGCGGCAAGCAGCCCGGCCGCCAACAACCAGCTTCTCATCTTGCGCACTCCTCTCGAAAATCAGACCCCGTACCTGTGCGGAGCATCGACGCTAGCATGAAGCCTGAATGAAGGCGAGCCGGTGGTTGGTCGATGGTTGGCCCGGCGCTCCCCATGCTGTCCAGCAGAAACCCTAATGCGCCCCGGTTGCGCCAGATTGTCGAGGGCGTAACGATTTGTAACGTGGAACCCGTCGGACGCGCGGGGGCCTGCCTGGGCTGCCGGTAGGCTCGCCTCGGCCCCCCCGCGGCTCTCTGCGCGCGGCGGCTCGTGGGTGCGCACTTGGGTGCGCTCCCGACCTTGCTGCGAAGGAATTGTGCTAGAACGGCGCCACCCGTACGAGCCCCCGCAAGGCCTCCGAGCTGCATGGATACCGCTGTCACCGCCAGGCCCCCCTATTTCGACCCGCGCGAGGTGGGGTGCGAGCTGGCTGAGCTTGTCGAGACCCACGGCGGGGTGGAGAAGGCGCGGCCGGCGGTGCTGTGCCGGCTCAAGGCGCTGCTCAAGACGGCGCGGGAAGAGGCCGAGCGCCAGCTCCTCGCCGACGGCAGCGGCCGGCACTGCGCGGCGGGGCTCTCCGCCTTTCAGGACGCGCTGATCGGCGTCATCTACGATTACACGGTGACGCAGGCCTACCGGGTGGAGAACCCCTCGACGGCCGAGCACATGGCGGTGGTGGCGACCGGCGGTTACGGGCGTGGGCTGCTGGCGCCCTTCTCCGACGTGGATCTGCTGTTCCTGTTGCCCTACAAGCAGACGCCCTGGGGCGAGAGCGTGGTGGAGCACGTGCTCTACCTGCTCTGGGACCTGGGCCTCAAAGTGGGCCACGCCACCCGCAACGTCGACCAGACGCTCAGGCTCTCGCGCAGCGACTTCACCATCCGCACCGCCATCCTCGACAGCCGGCTGATCCTGGGCGACGAGCCGCTGTTCGAGGAGCTGATGCGGCGTTTCCGCGCCGAGGTGGTGCCAGGCACCGCCCAGCGATTCTTCGAGGCGAAGCTCGCCGAGCGCGACGAGCGCCACAAGCGGGCGGGCGAGTCGCGCTACCGTGTGGAGCCCAACATCAAGGACGGCAAGGGCGGCCTGCGCGACCTGCACACCCTGCACTGGCTGGCGAAGTATCTCTACGGCCACGGGCTGGGCGCGCCGCGCGGCGGGGACGGGCCGTTCACGTCGGCGGAGCAGGCGACCTTCCGCCGCTGCGAGAGCTTCCTCTGGACGGTCCGCTGCAACCTGCACTTCCTGGCCGGCCGCGCCGAGGAGCGCCTGACCTTCGACGTGCAGCAGGCGATGGCCGAGCGGCTGGGCTACGTCGACCGCTCGGGGCTCCGGGGCGTCGAGCGCTGCATGAAGCACTACTTCCTGGTCGCGAAGGACGTGGGCGACCTTACCACGGTGCTCTGCTCGGCCTTGGAGATGCAGCATTTGAAGGCGGTGCCCGCCCCCGGCGGCCTGCTCAACCCCCGCAATTGGCGCAACCGCGACAAGGGGCGCGGAGACGGCGATTTCCGGCTGGAGAACGGCCGGCTCAACGTCACCAACGACGGCGTGTTCAGGCGCGACCCTGTCAACCTGATCCGCTTCTTTGCCAGGGCCGAGGAGACCAACTCGTTCTTCCACCCCGATGCCCTGCGGCTGCTGCGCCGCTCGCTGCATCTGATCGACGACAGGCTGCGCAACGACCCCGAGGCCAACCGCATCTTCTTGGAGATGCTGTGCTCGCCGCAGAATTCCGAGCCGACGCTCAGACGCATGAACGAGGCCGGCGTGCTCGGCCGCTTCATCCCGGATTTCGGCCGCGTCGTGTCGATGATGCAGTTCAACATGTACCATCACTACACGGTGGACGAGCACCTGATCCGCACCATCGGCGTCCTGTCCGGCATCGAGCGCGGCGAGGATGCGGACGCGCATCCCCTCTCCGCGCGCATCATCGGCACCATCCAGCACCGGCGCGCCCTTTACGTGGCGGCGTTCCTGCACGACATCGCCAAGGGCCGCGACGAGGATCACTCCATGGTCGGCGCGCGCATCGCCAGGAGCCTGGGGCCGCGCCTGGGCCTCACCCCGGCAGAGACAGAGACGGCCGCATGGCTGGTGGAGCAGCATTTGACAATGAGCCACGTTTCCTTCTCGCGAGACATCGGCGACCCCAAGACGGTGCGCGATTTCGCCAGCGTCGTGCAGAGCCCGGAGCGCCTGCGACTGCTCCTTATCCTCACCGTCGCCGATATCCGGGCGGTGGGGCCCGGCATCTGGAACGGCTGGAAGGGACAGCTGCTGCGCGCGCTTTACTACGAGACCGAGCCGGTGGTGGCCGGCGGGCACACGCAGCTCCCCGCCCGCGAGCGCACCGCCAGGGCGCAGGAGGGGTTCCGCGCCGCCGTCGCCGAGTGGCCCGCGGCCGAGGTGGACCGCTTCATCGAGCGGCAGTACCCGGACTACTGGCTGCGCACCGACACCCGCAAGGCGACGGAGCACGCCGGGATGGTGCGCGCGGCCGAGGCGGCAGGCATCGGGCTGGCGAGCCACGTCTCAACCGACAGCTTCACCGCCATCACCGAGCTGTCGCTGCTGGCGCCCAACCATCCGCGCCTGCTGGCCCTGTTCGCCGGGGCGTGCGCGGCGGCCGGCGCCAACATCTCGGGGGCGCACATCTCGACCACGCGCGACGGCTTCGCGCTCGACACCTTCCTGCTGGCGCGCGAGCTCGACATGGACGAGGACGAGCGGCGGCGGGCGAAACGCATCACCGATACGATCGAGAAGCTGCTGAAGGGCGAGGTGCGGCTGGCGGAGCTGATGGCGAGGCCGCGCATCCGGCACGGCAGCCGCATCGGTGCCTTCACGGTGCCGCCCGAGGTGCTGATCGACAACTCGCTGTCCGACCAGTTCACGGTGGTACAGGTCTCGGGGCTCGACCGGCCGGGCCTGCTCTATGAGCTCACCAACACGCTGTCGGACCTCAACCTCGACATTACCTCCGCCCACATCGCCACCTTCGGCGAGAAGGCCGTAGACGTGTTCTACGTCACCGACCTCACCAACAAGAAGGTGACGAGTCCGCAGCGGCAGAAGGCCATCGAGGAGCGGTTGCTGGCGGTGCTTGGCGCTTCGCCGGCGTAGCGCGGAAAAAGTTCAGCACTGGAGGCTCCGCCGGGCTTGTCTTACGCTCTCGGCTTGCCGAGCATGATATAGACGGCGAACGCTCTTCGATGTCGCGCGGGCACTCTGTGGAGGGTCGATATCACAGACGCTGCCGTTTCAATGTCCGCCGCCACGGAGGACCTGCGGAATCGGACATCAGGATCGTAGTCCGCGCCGTGTCGTGCCGTCTGCATCTGCACAAATACGGCGGCGAAGTCCTGCACGGCGTTCGGGAAACGCTGAATGAAGTCCTTGCGCGCACAGCTCTCTCTCGCGGCTCGGTGATCGACGGACCGATAGACGTGACACCAAGCCCGCCTGGTCTCTTGCGGTCCTACCAGCATCCGGGCGCATGTGACGCAAAGCGTGTGGAACAGCGCATAGTACGTCGAGCTGCACGCCCGGCGGAGATTGACCTGCTGCGGTCTGCCGGTATCGGCGTTGGCAAGAAGACGAGCCGACTTTAGGAAATCTGACGGCTTCACGCTGGGTGATCGCTTTCGTAGTCGACCTTGGAGACGAAGGACAACAGCGGAAAGAGATCGATGTCGATCTCCTCTAGGGCCGGCCTCAAGCGACGAACAGCACTGGCCATATGACGTGCATCTGCGCGCTTCAAGGTCCCATCGAAGACGATCTCGATACG
Source organism: Hyphomicrobiaceae bacterium (assembly GCA_035573595.1). Taxonomy (GTDB): domain Bacteria; phylum Pseudomonadota; class Alphaproteobacteria; order Rhizobiales; family Hyphomicrobiaceae; genus AWTP1-13. Next base: position 1,993 of record DATMZP010000748.1, on the reverse strand, counting down.
CAGAAGGTCGTTTCCGTCGGGGTCTGTGCCCGGCGAGACATTGACCTTGGCAATCTTGATGCTCTCAAAGTCCGGACCAAGGACCTCTGCCACAGTCTCGGCAACCTTGTCCGCGTCGAGCTTCTTCATGAGAGCCATCCTCGGATCGCCTAGCGATCCATTCGAGAGGCCATGCCGGGCACGCTCCGCGCCCGGAAATGATGTAGCACGAACAAATCGAGAACGCAAGCTCGAACCTGAAGGTCGGACCCGACCGACCCTCGCCCGCGGACCACGCGGCGACCAGCCTCAAATCCCGTTGCGGTAGACCACCTTCCCGCCGACCACGGTCATCAGCGCCTTGGTGTCGCGGATCGCGTCCGGGGGCACCGACAGGAGGTCCTGCGAGAGCACCGCGAGGTCGGCGAGCTTGCCGGGCTCGATCGAGCCGCGCTCCTTCTGCACGCCCATGATGCGGGCGTTGTTGATGGTGTAGAGCGCCAGCGCCTCCCGGGGCGTGATGGCGTGCTCGAGCCCGAGCGCATAGCCCTTCAGCACCTGCCGGGTCGTCATCCACCACATTGACAGGAACGGATCGACCGGCACCACCGGCCCGTCGGTGCCGCCGCCGACCAGCACGCCGGCGTCGATCGCCTGGCGGATCGGGATGGCGTAGGCGGCACGCTCGTCGCCCCACCAGCGGCGCTGGTTGTGGCCCAGGAGGACGGGGTGGTCCTGCATGGTCGCCATGATGCCGATCGCCGCCATCTTCCTGAGGGCGGCATCGGAGGGGTGGAACAGGTGCATGATGGTCCAGTTGAGGTCGCGGATCGGGCGCTCGCCGTTGACGCGCTCGTAGGCCCGCACGATCACGTCGATGGTCTCGTCGCCCACCGCGTGGGTCTGCGCCTGAAGGCCGGCCGCGGCGATCAGCTTCAGGGCCGCGACATACTCGTCCTCGCCGCCCGGCGGCAGCAGCAGGACGCCGCGGTAGGCCGGATCGGTCTGCTCGCCCGGTACGATGCGGTAGGGCCAGGTCATGCGTCCGCCCTCCACACCGCCGTCGAGCGGGAACTTGATGCCGACGCAGCGCAGCATGGCGCTGCTTCTCTGCGCTTTGCAGACCACGATCCCCTTCTCGACCTCGGCCTTGCCGAGCGCGCGGATCAGAACGTCGGTGCGCACCGTCATCTCGCCGGCCTCGTCCACGGCGCGGTAGAGCGCCATCTGGCGCTCGTCGATGCCCGGCTCGACCACACCGACGATGCCGTAGGAGTTGAGGTCGCGCATGGCGATTTTCAGCAGCTCCGCCATGTTGGCGGGAGCCGGCGGCAGAATCTTGCGTACCAGGTTGGCTGCCTTCTCCAGCAGCACGCCGGTCGCGTCGCCGTTGGCGTCGCGCACGATGACGCCGCCGTCGGGGTTGGGCGTGTCCCTGGCAATGCCGGCCAGCTCCAGCGCCTTCGAGTTCACCGTGAGGACGTGGCCGCCACGCGGGATCAGCACGGGATTGCCGGGCGAGACGAGGTCGAGCTCGTGGCGGGTCGGCATCCGGCCCTCCTCCAGGATGCTCTCGTGCCAGCCAGACGAGGCCGTCACCCACTTGCCCGGCTCGGTGCGGGCGACGCGCTCGGCGATGGCCTTCTGCACGTCGGCAATGCTGCGGGCGCCGAGGAGCTGTACCGCCGGGCCGTTCAGGGCCGCGAACAGCTGGTGCAGATGGGAGTCGATCAGGCCCGGCACCACCGTCCTGCCGGCCAGCTCGATCACCTGCGTGCCGGGGCCGATATGAGCGGCCATCGCCGCATCGTCGCCGACGGCGAGAAAGCGCCCGTCCCTGATGGCCACCGCCTGGGCGACGCGCCAGTCCTTGTCGACCGCGATCACTTTGCCGCCGCGCAGCACCAGATCGGCGGACTGCGCCACGGCCGGAGCCGCCGCAGCGAGGGTGACAAGGAATGCGGACAGCAGCTGCAGACCGAGACGGTAGCGCATGGTGGGTCCCCTCGCAGGC
>DATMZP010000747.1:0-2251 GCA_035573595.1 Hyphomicrobiaceae bacterium | reverse complement strand
TCGGTCACGCCCGACGAGAGGAAGAAGGGCGCCTGGTCGAGGAGCGTAGGCGGGGGCGTGACCACATCCTGCGAGGGGCTGATCACGAGTGTCATCAGCAAGCTCACGGCGGCCGGATTCGGCAAGCCGATCCGCGGCAAGATGACTTCCTTCAACCTGGCCGGCTGCGAGGCGCCGAGCGGCAAGGAGCCTGCCCAGACGACCGTCGGCTGGCACTGGTGGCGCGACCGCAGCCCGTCGCTGCACCCGCAACCCGGCGATTTCTTTCAGATCGGCACACTCGCCAAGCCAGGGCAGTGGTCCTTTGCCCATGTCGGCATCATCACCGGCTGGGCCGACGAGCGGAACCCGGTGTGGACGACCGTCGAAGCCGGCCAGGCCGGACCCAGCTCGGGGTTCGACTTCATGAAGCGAAAGGGTCCGCGCCAGCTCAATCCCGTGGATTCCAGGCACCCGAAGAAGGAACTGATGGGCTGGCTCGACCTCGATGAGTTCTTCGGCGACAAATCCCAGAAGGGCGCGGGCTTTTAGCCAGCGCGGCTCCTAGTGCCCGGTCGGACGCTCTCGCCACCAGGCGACAGCGTCCGACAGGCCTTGTTGCAGACTAACCTCAGGCTTGGCGCCGACCTCCGTCGTGAGACGCGCAATATCGGCGACAAGCAACGGCGACTCCTCCCTCGGCAGCGGCAGCGCACCGAGCTGGATCAGGTCGGGGCGGCCGACCATGTCGCCGAGCAGCTCCGCAATCCGCGCCACCGACACGCCTTCGCCGCTGGCGACGTTGACGGCGCCATCGACCTCGCTCGCGAGCAGCAGGGCGAGGCAGCGGCCGAGGTCGCGGACGTCGAGGAAATCGCGCACTTGCGTGCCGGCGGTGAGGTGGGCGGGCTCGCCCTGCAGGAGGGCGCGGATGATCACGGGCACCAGGCGCTGCGGCTGCTCGAAGGGGCCGTAGGAGAAGAACAGGCGGGCGTGGGCGTAAGAGAGGCCGCCGGCCGCGGCCTTGGCCTGGACGGCGCGGAAGGCCGCGGCCTTGGCTTGGCCGTAGAGGGTGGCGGGGCGCAGCGGCGTGTGCGCCTCGGAGAGCAGGCCCGAGCCGCTCCAGTCATATTCGGTGCAGGAGCCGGCGATCACGCAGCGGCGGCCGCCGGCGGCGATGAAGCGGTCGACGAGCTCGAGGGTGGCGGCGCGCCAGGCCGCGTTGGCGGGGTCGGTCCAGAATTTGCCGTGCTCGGTGGTCCAGGCGAGGTGGAGCAGATGGGTGGGGCGGATGGTCGCGAGGGTGGCGGCGAGCGCTTCGGTGTCGAACAGGTCGAGGGCGTGCCAAGTGCAGGCCGGCTCATCGAGCGGGCGGCGGGCGAGGCCGTGGACCTCGAAGCCGAGGCGCGCCAGCGGCGCCAGGGTCTGGCGGCCGACATAGCCGCTGGCGCCGGTGACGAGGACGCGCGTCATGGCGGGGCAGCCGATCTGCGATGCAGCATCCACACGCCGTCCGATCCGACGCAAGGCGCCAATACAGAATCCCCTCTCTCCTTGTGGGAGAGGGACAGGGTGAGGGGACTCGCGCGGCAGCGCGACACGACCTTGCGCGCTCCATCGGACTCTTCGGCGCCTGCCGGCGCCGGACCCCTCACCCTTCCCCTCTCCCACAGGGGGAGAGGGGACTCTGTTGAGCCGCCCTGCCTCACGGCGCGAAGTCCGGGAAGGCGGCGTCGCGGTCGCTGAGGTGGAGGGGGGCGAAGGGCCAGGATATTCCGAAGGCGGGGTCGTTCCAGCGGACGCCGCACGCCGATTCGGGCGCGTACTCTGCCCCCATTTGGTAGTAGACCACGCTGTCGTCGGCGAGGGTGAGGAAACCGTGGGCGCAGCCGCGCGGGATGTAGAGGGCCTCGCCCGCGGCAGCGTCGAGCTCGACGCCCAGCCAGCGGCGGAAGGCCGGCGACTCCGGGCGGAGATCGACGGCGACGTCGAACAGGCGGCCGCGCAGGCAGCGCACCAGCTTGGCCTCCGCGGCCGGCGCCGCCTGGTAGTGCAGGCCGCGCAGCGTGCCGCGCTTGGCATTGACGGAGATGTTGCATTGGATGCCGACGGGCTCCAGGCCATTGGCCCGGAAGATGGCCTCGTCGTAGGTGCGGGCGAAGCTGCCGCGCGCGTCGGTCTGCGGCTCCAGCGCGATCCGGACGACACCGGGGATGGCGGTGGCGATGAACTTCACGGCAGCAGCTGCAGGCGCGGGATCGGCAGGACGAAG
>DATMZP010000746.1:0-6844 GCA_035573595.1 Hyphomicrobiaceae bacterium | reverse complement strand
AAGCCAGGCGATTTCCAGCAGCTCGGTGCCGATGGTCCGCCAGACCTGTTGCCAACGGCCTTCGAATTCGGGGGTCTCATCGGGCGACATGAACTGCCTCCGGCCGGTGGGATCGAGGCTATGACCCTGGCAGAGGCGCAGGTGCGGGGGTATCGAGGGAAACCCTGACCGGCCGCGCGAGATCCCCCGAGCGGCGGCGCTACTGCCTGGTCTATCCGGCTTATGGCGCGACCGCCGGCGCTGGCCCGAACGTCAGCTGTCGCCGCTCGATCTCGACCACCGGCCCGTCCGGCCCGGCCAGCCCGCGGCCCACCATCTCGACCTGCCAGGGCTCCGCGTTCCCCGCAGCAGGGCGTGCGATGCGGAACAGGTTGTAGCGGGCCAGCGCCTCTCCGTGGCGAACCCGCCCCAGCGAGGCCGAAGGCGCGCCAACCACCGCGGTCCGGCCCGCCACCCCCTCGGCATCGGATGCACAGGCAAGCCATGCGAGCATGTTGCAGTGGTTGTGGCCGTGGATGACCAGCTCCGGGGCGCCCTGCCGGAGCACCGCCATCAGGTCCGTCGCGTCCCGCAGGCCGCGCGCGGCATCGGCCTGGCCGGGCAGCGGCGGATGATGGATGAGGACCAGCCGGAACAGGCCCCGACCCTGCAACCGCTCCAGAATGCCGGCGAGGCGGGCGCGCTGCTCGGGCCCCACCCGACCCCAGGCCACCAGCGGCGGGGTCGGCACGGCCGAATTGACGCCGATCAGCGCCACGTCGCCGACCACCCGCACGAACGGCGGCCCATCGGCATTGCGATCCACAAACGCGAGACCCTCGGCGTCGGAGGTCATGTAGGCCTGCCATCGGCGCGTGCCGGGATCGCGGCCGATCCGCGAGTAGATGTCGTGGTTGCCGGGCACCACGGTGACGCGCTCGGGCGCACCGAGGCCCTTGAGCCACGCCAGCGCCTCTATGTGCTCCTGCGGCAGGCCGATGTTGGCGAGATCTCCGGTGACCGCGATGTGGTCGGGCCGCTGCTCGGCCATGTCGGCGACGATGCGGTCGAGCACCTCCCGGCGATGATCGTGGCGCCGCTTGCGCACCCAGTTGAGATAGCCGAGGCCCCGCTTCGCGTTCCAGTAGCGCGGCGGGAAGCCCGCGACCGGCCCCAGGTGCACGTCGGTGAGGTGGGCGATGGTGGTGATCATATCCCGCACTGACTAGCCGCTTCGCGCGCCCTTGCCAAATACCGGCGGCGGGGAGATAGACCGGGCCATGGCGGGCAAACGGCCCGTCGTGCGGCGCGAGAGAGCCATGGTTGCCACGACAATCCTCACCAAGGCGCTCCAGCGCTACTGGCGCCTGAGCCGCGCCCTGACCATGGGGGCGCAGGGCCTGGTACTCGATGCCGCCAATCGTGTGCTGCTGGTGCGCCATGGGTACCGGCCCGGATGGCACTTCCCCGGCGGCGGCGTGGAGTGGGGGGAGACCGTGTTGCAGGCGCTGGCGCGCGAGCTCAAGGAGGAGGCCGGCGTGATCCTGGGCGAGCCGCCGCCGCTGTTCGGCCTCTACGCCAATTTCGAGCGCTTCCCCGGCGACCACATCGCCCTCTACGTGGTGCGCGACTGGCGCCAACCGAACGTGCCGGCGCCCGGCTTCGAGATCCGCGAGCAGCGCTTCTTCCCCGCCGACACCCTGCCTGACGACGTGAGCGAGCCGGCGGCGCGTCGCCTCGCCGAGGTGATGCGTGGCCATCCCAGGAACGAGCACTGGTAGCCGGCTGGCGAACCCACCGCTTTGCCGAAGCCGCGTTTGGCGCTATTGCGTGGCCCGCGGCGACCCACCCGCCGTTCATGCGCGCTCCCCTCCTCTCACCCGCTCGTCACCTCCAGTCGGCTGGAAATGTCCGAGTTGCCCGCCATCCGCCCTGCCCGGCCTGAGGACGGCGCCGTCATCGCGGCGCTCCATGCCCGCACTATGGGACCAGGCCGATTCGCACGTACCGCATATCGGGTACGCGAGGGGGCGCCGGCGGGCTTCTCGCCGTTCTGCCGCGTGTCTGTGCTCGGAGGCCGCCTCATCGCCGCGGTGCGCTTCACCGAGATCGGTATTGGCGGCAGGGGCGGCGCCCTGCTGCTCGGCCCGCTGGCGGTGGAGCCGGCCCTGGCCAACCGGGGCTACGGCCGTGCGCTGGCGGCCCAGGCCCTGGAGGAGGCCCGCGCCGCCGGCATCGTCCTCGTCGTGCTGGTAGGCGACGAGCCCTACTACGCCCGCCTGGGCTTCCGTCGCGTCCCGTACGGCCAGATCCTCATGCCCGGCCCCGTGGACCCCGACCGCCTCCTCGCCGCCGAGCTGGCGCCCGGGGCCCTGGCGGGCTACGCCGGGCCGGTCCGGTGTCAGCCGATCACCGGCTGCCCCGACCCTCGCTGATGAAACGGAGCGCGCCGCAGCGTCCCCTCCCCCCTTGTGGGGGACAGGGTGGGGGGAATCACAGACCTCGAATATCGGGGGTCCCCCCACCCCTAGCCCCTCCCCACAAGGGGGAGGGGAATCCGCGCAGCGGCTTGCATGTCGTGCCCGGCCGAACTCCGCCGTCCCAGTTGGTCAGTTTCGTCTTAGACCCGAAGGGTCTGACACCTCAGTTCACCTTGACGCCGGCAGCCTTGACCACCACCGCATTGATCGCGATCTCGCTCTTGACCATGGCGTCGAACGCCTCGGGCGAGATCGTGAGGGGCTCGGCGCCGAGATCGGCGAGCTTCTTGGCAATCGCCGGGCTCGCGATCGCCTTGACCATCTCAGCGTGCAGGCGCTTGCGAATGGCGTCGGGCGTTGCCCGCGGCACAAAGGCGCCAACCCAGAATGCGTAGCCGGAGTCCGGATAGCCCGCTTCCACCGTGGTCGGCACGTCGGGCAACGACGAGGCGCGCTTGGCGCTGCCGACCGCCAGCGCGGTGACCTGCCCGTCCTTGATCAGGCTGATGGCCGCATCGATGGGCGAGCAGTAGAAATCCACCCGCTGGCCGAGGACCTCCGTCAGCGCCTCGGACGAGCCCTTGGTGGCGACGTGCGCCGCCTCCAGCTTGGCGCTGATCTTGAGGCGCTCGCAAGCCAGATGCGTGGCGCTGCCCGCACCGGCCGAGGCGAAGTTCATGCTGCCCGGCTTCGCCAGCCCGGCTTTGACGAGGTCGGTGAGCGTCTTGTGGCCGTTCTTGGCGTTGGTCACCACCACGATCGGAATATTAGCCAGCGGCAGGATGCCGGCGAGGTCCTTCTCCGTGTCGTACGACAGCTTGGAGAATGTGGACGGCGTCACCGTGTGCGAGGAGGAGTGCACCAGAATGGTGTATCCATCGGGATCGGACTTCGCGACCGCCGCTGACGCGATGGTGCCGCTGGCGCCGACGCGATTCTCGGGCACGACCGTCTGCCCAACCTGGCGCCCGACCTCATCCATCACGATGCGGGCGATGATGTCGGTGGCGCTGCCGACTCCGAAGGGAATGATCACCTTGATGGGCTGGGCCTTCGGCCAATCCTGGGCAAGCGCGGCGCCGGGGACGAGCAAGGCCGCGACGGCGACCATGGCACAGCGGCGCGAGAGTGCAGCAAAGCGCATGTCTGGTTTCCTCCTCTTTATGAGGGGTCAGACCCTGCGGGTCTGACCCCATTCCGATAACTGTGATTGGGTTACGGGGGTCTGACCCCACTCAAACAACCTCCTTGTGCCGGGCGATGCAGACATCGAGCACCTCGGCGAGCGGGCGCTCGCCCCAGGCGTCCGAGAAGATCTCCACCTCCGAGTACCCCGCGTAGCCGGCAGCCTCCACTGCGGCCCGCACACGCTTCAGGTCGATCACGCCGTCGCCCATCATCCCGCGGTCGTTGAGCATGTCGCGGGTCGGCACCAGCCAGTCGCAGACGTGATAGGCCAGCAGACGTTCCTTGCCGGCGCGCTCGATGCCGTGCCACAGCGCCGGGTCCCACCACACGTGGTAGACATCGAGCGCGACGCCGATGCCGCCGGTGCGTTTCGGATCGAGCCGGTCGCAGATGTCGAGCGCCTGCGCCAGCGTATTCACGCAGGCCCGGTCGGCCGCGTACATCGGATGCAGCGGCTCCAGCGCGAGCGGCATGCCGGCGCTGCGGGCGCAGTCCAGCAGCGTGGCGATGCCCTCCTCCACCTGCGCACGGGCGGCGAGGAGGTCCCTGGACGGCGCCGAGCCGGGGCGCGAGTACTGCGGCAGACCGCCAACCACCAGCACGAGGCACGATGCGCCCAGCGCCGCGGCCTCGTCCACGGCGCGGCGGTTGTCGTCGCGCGCCTCGGGCAGGCGGGCACTGTCGGCCGTGAACATGCCGCCGCGGCAATAGCCGGAGAGCTGGAGCCCGGCGTCCTTCACCGCCTCGACGGCGCGGGCCAGGCCCACAGCGGCCACCTGGTCGCGCCAGGGATCGATGGCGTGGATGCCGGCCCGGGCGCAGGCCTCGACGATGCCGACGAGATCCGCCTGCCGGCGCAGCGTCGCCGTGTTGATGGAGAGCCAGCGGTGGTCCTGCGAGAAGTCGCGCATGGCCGCTGCCCTACGCCTCGACGCCGCGCGTCGCCAGCACGCGGCGCATGCGCGCCACCGCCCGCTCCGGCTCGGCCAGCAGGCCGGCCTTGTCGGCGAGACGGAACAGCTCGGCCAGATGCAGCGTGGAGCGCGCGCTCTCCTGGCCGCCGACCATGGTGAAATGCTCCTGGTGGCCGTTGAGGTAGGCCATCAGCACCACGCCGGTCTTGTAGAACCGGGTGGGCGCCCTGAAGATATGGCGCGACAGCGGCACGGTCGGCGCCAGGATGGCGTGGAACGTCTCGCGGTCCTCGGCCGCCAGTGCCCCGAGCGCGGCCGAGGCCGCCGGCGCGATGGCGTCGAAGATGCCGAGAAGCGCATCCGAATAGCCCTGCGCGTCGCCCGCGATCAGCTCCGCATAGTTGAAGTCGTCGCCCGTGTACATGCGCACGCCCCTGGCCAGGCGGCGGCGCATGACGATCTCCTTGTCCTTGTCGAGCAGCGAGATCTTCACGCCGTCGACCTTGGCGGCGCTGGCATTGAGAATATCGACCGCGGTCGCCATCGCGGCATCGAGGTCGCGCGAGCCCCAGTAGCCGGCGAGCGCGGGGTCGAACATGTCGCCCAGCCAATGGATGATGACGGGCTCGCGGACCTGGCCCAGCAGCCGGCCGTAGACGCGGGCGTAGTCGTCGGGGGACTTGGCCACCCGCACCAGCGCGCGCGAGGCCATCAGGATGATGCGCCCGCCCAGCGCCTCGATCGCCCCAATCTGCTCCTCGTAGGCTCGGATCACATCGTCGAGCGAGCGGGCCTCGGCCGGGTCGAGATGATCGGTGCCGGCGCCGGAGAACACCACCGCGCCCTTGCGCCCGCGCGCGGCGGCCACCGAGCGCCTGATCAACTCTAGCGCCATCGGCCAGTCGAGGCCCATGCCGCGCTGGGCCGTATCCATGGCCTCCGCCACGCCGAGGCCGAGATTCCACAGGTGCTCGCGGAAGGCGATGGTGCGGTCCCAGTCCGGCGCCGCCGCCAGCCACGGGTCGACGTCGGCCAGCGGGTCGGCGACCACGTGCGCGGCCGCGAGCGCGATGCGGTTGAACGGCCGCCCGGCCGATGCCGCGAACCGCTTCGGCTCGGAGGGTGTGTAGTCGGCCAGCGTCCCGCCGGCCTCGGGCAGCCTGATTGCGAGCGGCATGCCTGAACCTCGCCTTGTGGCCCGTAGGGTGGGTTAGCAGCGCGTAACCCACCGCTGTTCTGCTCCAACATTGGTGGGTTACGGCCCTCCGGGCCTAACCCACCCTACGCCCAACTCAAACCTCCAGCGCAGGCACGTCGATCCAGCGCCGCTCCTTCCAGCTCTGCAAGGCGCACTCGACGAGTTGCACGCCCTTGGCGCCCTCCAGCAGCGTGTACGGATAGGGCGTGCCCTCGACCACGTGGCGGATGAACATCTCCCACTGCGACTTGAAGCCGTTGTCGTAGACGGCGTTGTCCGGCACCGCCTGCCACGTGGAATAGAAGTCGATGGTCTGCTTCTGGTCGGGATTCCACACCGGGCGCGGCGTGGCTGCGCGCGGCTGCACCTTGCAGTCGGTGAGGCCGGCGATGGCGGAGCCGAGCGTGCCGTCGGCGTGGAAGATGACGAGGTCGTCGCGGTGCACGCGCGTGGTCCACGACATGTTGAACTGCGCGATGATGCCGCCGTCGAGCTCGAAGACGGCGTAGGCCGCATCGTCGGCGGTGGCCTTGTAGTGCCGCCCTTCCTCGTCCACCCGCTCGGGGATATGCGTGGCGCCGATGCAGGAGACCGAGCGCACGGGCGCGAATACGTTGTCGAGCACGTAGCGCCAGTGGCAGACCATGTCGAGGATGATGCCGCCGCCGTCCTCGCTGCGGTAGTTCCACGACGGCCGCTGCGCCGGCTGCCAGTCGCCCTCGAACACCCAGTAGCCGAACTCGCCGCGCACCGAGAGCAGACGCCCGAAGAAGCCGGAGTCGCGCAGCATCCTCATCTTGAGGAGGCCCGGCAGGAACAGCTTGTCCTGCACCACGCCGTTCTTAACGCCCCTGGCCCTGGCGAGGTAGCAGACCTCAAGCGCCTCCTTGAGGTTGGTGGCAATGGGCTTCTCGCAGTAGATGTGCTTGCCGGCCGCGATCGCCTTCTCCAGCAGCGCCGGGCGCATCTGGGTGGTGGCGGCATCGAAGAAGATCTGGTTGGCCCGGCTGGCGATCTCTGCGTCGAGGTCGGTGCTCCAGCGCAGGCCCCCGTGCGCCGCCGCCAGCGCCGCCAGCTTGGCCGCA
>DATMZP010000745.1:0-4361 GCA_035573595.1 Hyphomicrobiaceae bacterium | reverse complement strand
CCTCGGGGTGGTGAGCGGCGTCACCCTGAGCTTCCAATTCGGCACCAACTGGCCGGGGTTCATGAACACGGTGGGCAACGTCGCCGGGCCGTTGCTGGCCTACGAGGTGCTCACCGCCTTCTTCCTGGAGGCCACCTTCCTCGGCGTGATGCTGTTCGGCTGGAACCGAGTGCCGCCCTGGCTGCATGTGCTCGCCACCGTCGTCGTTGCGCTCGGCACGCTCTTCTCCTCGTTCTGGATCCTCGCCGCCAACAGCTGGATGCAGACGCCGGCCGGCCACGCGATGAAGGATGGCATCGTCGTTCCGGTCGACTGGCTCGCCATCGTCTTCAGTCCGAGCTTCCCCTACCGCCTCGCGCACATGGTGACGGCCGCGTATCTCACCACGTCGTTCGTGGTGCTGGCGGTCGGAGCGCGCTACCTGCTCGCCGGCCGACACCCCGAGGAGGCGCGCACCATGCTGCGGATGGCGGTCGGCTTCATCGCCATCGTGGCGCCGCTGCAGGCATACATCGGCGACCTGCACGGCCTCAACACGGCCAAGCACCAGCCGATCAAGGTTGCCGCCATGGAGGGGCACTGGGACGGCAGCGAGCCCGGCGCCTTCCACATCGTCGCCTGGCCGAACGAGAAGGAGGGGCGCAACGACTTTGCCATCTCCATCCCCAAGGTCGCCTCGCTGCTCATCACCCACGATCCGAACGGGTTGTTCCCCGGCCTCAACAGCGTGCCTGCGAGCGACCGGCCACCCGTGACGATGGTGTTCTACGCCTTCCGGCTGATGGTGCTGATCGGCCTCGCCATGATCGGGACGGGCTGGGTGGGCGCCTGGCTGTGGTGGCGCGGCCAGCTGTTCGAGACCGGCTGGTTCCTGCGTCCTGCGGCCAACGTCTGGTGGGCGGGCTTCGTGGCGGTGATCTGCGGCTGGATCGTGACGGAGACCGGCCGCCAGCCCTGGGTCGCCTACGGCATTCTGCGCACTGCCGACGCCACCTCGCCGGTGCCGGGCGGCAGCATCCTCACGACGCTCCTGCTCTTCATCGTCGTCTACGGGATCATCTTCTCCATGGGCATCTACTACATCAACCGCCTGATCCACCGGGGTCCGGTTGGTCCATCGATCGCGCCCTCCGAGCATGGTCTGCCGAGCCGGCCGCTGTCGGCTGCCGAGGAGGCCGCGCGCGAGGCACTGGGAAGATGAAATCGGAAATCGGAAATCAGAAAATCACAGTGGCAGCAATTCTGGATGCCGATTTCCCATCTCCTAGCCGATTTTCCTATTTCTGACTTCTGATTTCCGACTTCCACCGGAATGGAGAACCGACGATGGAATGGTATCTGCCGGTGATCTGGGCAGCGCTGATCGGGGTCGCGGTCGCCCTCTACGTGATCCTCGACGGCTTCGATCTTGGCCTTGGCATCCTGTTCCCCGCCTTCCCGCAGGAGCGCCATCGAGACCTGATGGTCAACACTGTGGCGCCTTTCTGGGACGGCAACGAGACCTGGCTGGTGCTGGGCGGCGGCGGGTTGTTGATGGCGTTCCCACATGCCTACGCGGTAATAATGCCGGCGCTTTACATCCCCGTCATCTTGATGCTGCTGGCGCTGGTGTTCCGCGGCGTCGCCTTCGAGTTCCGCTGGGTGGCGCGCACCGGCAAGGTCTGGTGGGACCACGCCTTCTGGCTCGGCTCTACGCTGGCCGCCTTCTTCCAGGGCGTGATCCTGGGCGGCCTCATCCAGGGGATCACGGTAGCCAACGGCGAGTTCGCCGGCGGCCCCTTCGATTGGGCCACGTCCTTCTCGGTGCTCTGCGGCCTCGGCGTGGTGGCGGGCTATGCTCTGCTCGCGGCGACCTGGCTCCTGATCAGGACCGAGGGTGAGGTGCACGAGCGAGCCCGCGGGCTGGCGAGGATGCTGCTGCTCGCCGTGCTGGGCTTCATGGCGGTCGTGAGCCTCTGGACCCCCATTGCCAGCGAGCGCATCGCCGCGCGGTGGTTCTCGCTGCCCAATATCCTCTATCTGTGGCCCATCCCCCTGATCACCGCACTGGTTGCATGGGCCTGCTGGCGCTGGCTGGAGGCCGGGCGCGAGGTGCCGCCGTTCCTGGCCGCCATCGGCTTGTTCCTGCTGGGCTACCTCGGGCTGGTGATCTCCTGGTACCCCTACATCGTCCCACCAACGCTCACCGTGTGGGATACCGCCGCTGTGCCGGCCAGCCAGATCTTCTCGCTCATCGGCGTGCTGGTGATGCTGCCGATCATCCTCGGCTACTTCGTTTTCATCTATTGGCTGTTCCGCGGCAAGGTGCGCGAGGGCGAGGGGTATCATTGAGGCTCCGGGCTCCTGCGCCTCCGGCCCTGACGGATCTATGCAGCTTTGGATGGGAAGCTGCGACGCCCGTCGCGTTGTCTCGGCCGGACGCATTTGTTACGCCTTTCCCGAATGTTGCATGCAGTTCCTGACACGGGACGCGACACCTCGGGGAGGACGACCAGAATGCGCCCGAAGGCGGGCGGCCACCCTTTGCCGAAGCCCAATGCGGGCAGCCGCACTCGCCCGCCCGCCCTGCCCGTTCTCCAACCCCCCAGCCACATGCCCGCCGAAGCCACCGCACCCGTCCCGACCGCGCCTGCGCCCAGCTTCTGGCGCGACCTTGCCGCCACCCACGCGGTAAGCGGTCTGGTGGCCTTCCTGTTCGCGGCCAGCGGCCCCCTGGCGATCATCCTGGCGACCGGCACGCGCGGCGGGCTGTCGGAGGCCCAGATCGCCTCCTGGGTGTTCGGCTCGCTGTTCCTCAACGGCGTCATGAGCGCGGGCTACAGCCTCGCCTGGCGCCAGCCGCTGGCGTTCTTCTGGACCATCCCCGGCACCGTGCTGGTCGGCCCGGCGCTGGGCCACCTGTCGTTCGCCGAGGTGGTCGGCGCCTACATCGCCACCGGCGTGCTGATGATGGCGCTGGGCGCCCTCGGCCTGGTGCGGCGCGCCATGGCGGCGGTGCCGATGCCCATCGTCATGGGCATGGTCGCCGGCGTGTTCCTGCAGTTCGGCCTCGACTGGGTGCGCGCCTTCCAGCTGGATTGGTGGATCGCCGCGGCCATGACGGCGACGTTCCTGGCGGCCAGCGCCATCCCCAAGCTCGCCGCCCGGCTGCCGCCGATGCTGGCCGCACTGGCCGCCGGCGCCGCCGCCATCTATGCCACCGGCAGCTTCGCGGCCGGCAGCCTGGCAGACCTGAGCCGCGGCGCAGTGCTGGCCGCCCCGCAGCTGCAGCTGCCGCAGCTGTCCTGGACCGCCATGGCTGAGCTGGTGGTACCGCTCGCCATCACCGTGCTGGTAGTGCAGAACGGACAGGGCGTCGCCATCCTGACCGCGGCCGGCCACCGGCCGCCGGTGGACGCCATCGCCATCGGCTGCGGTGCCGCCTCCGTCGTATCCGCCTTCGTCGGCGCGGTCTCGACCTGCCTGACGGGACCGGTCAACGCCATCATCTCGGCGGGCGGCGAGCGCCGCAACCAGTACACCGCCGGCGTGATGGTGGGCGTCTACGCCATGCTGTTCGGCCTGGTGGCCCCGCTGGTCACCCGCCTGATGCTCTCCACCCCGCCCGCCTTCATCGCCACCCTGGCCGGCCTGGCCATGCTCCGGGTGCTGCAGTCGGCGTTCGCCGTGGCCTTCCAGGCCCGCTTCGCGCTCGGCGCGCTGGTGACCTTCCTGGTCACCGTCGCCGGCATCCCCATCCTCAACATCGGCGCCCCGTTCTGGGCGCTGATCGCGGGCACGCTGGTATCGCTGGTGCTGGAGCGGGAGGACTGGCGGGCGGCAGACCCTGCCAAGGCGCCGCGTTAGCCGGGCTCGGCCCGCCACTCCCTCTCCCCGCGCATCGCCAACCTCACCCCACACTCCAGCAGCGCGGGGAGAGGGCCAAGGGAACCCGAATCGTGAGGGGCAGGATCTTGCTCCAACGCCCATTGGAGAGGAAAGCGCCACTATCCTCGCCGCGGCGTGCGCCGCCCGAGGGGAAGGAAGGAGGAGCAGGGCGTCCAGGCGCGTGCCCGTTGGCCTCTGACCTTTATCGCGAGGGGCACGCAGGGCGCCCTGCTCGGTCGCTTCCGACGGCCGCCCGGCGCTTGGATAGGCCTATCCACCATGCCCTGCGGGGTTCCGGAAGCTCGACTTCGCCGCATCCGGGCTCCTGCCTCGGCGGTGCGCCGAGGGAGCCCTCGCTTCCACCCCCAACCCAGTCCGGGGGCCTGTCCCGAGTGCGCTGGCGCTTGGACGGTCTATCCACCATGCCAGCCGACGCACCGGACTACGGCACCCCGGCTCCTATCTGAGGCACGGTGCCGGCCACCGCATCCCCA
>DATMZP010000744.1:0-3806 GCA_035573595.1 Hyphomicrobiaceae bacterium | reverse complement strand
GCAAGACGCTCGGCATCGTCGGCTACGGCAACATCGGCACCCAGCTCGCCGTGCTGGCCGAGGCCATGGGCATGCGGGTCCTCTACTACGACCACGCCGACAAGTTGCGCCACGGCAACGTCGAGCCCACCGGGACGCTGGGCGACCTGCTCGCCGCCGCCGACGTGGTCAGCCTGCACGTCCCCGAGACGCCGGCCACCCAGGGCATGATCGGCGAGGCTGAGATCGCCCGCATGAAGCCCGGGGCCTGCCTCATCAACAATTCGCGCGGAACGGTGCTCGATCTTGAGGCCCTGGCCGCGGCGCTGCGCGCCAGGAAGCTCGCCGGCGCCGCCGTCGACGTATTCCCCGTCGAGCCCTCCTCGAACGCGGAAAAATTCGCAAGTCCGCTGCAGGGCCTCGACAATGTCATCCTGACGCCGCACGTGGGCGGCTCGACCGAGGAAGCGCAGGAGCGCATCGGTTCCGAGGTGGCGCGCAAGCTTGTCGAGTATTCCGACGTGGGCTCCACCACCGGCGCGGTCAACTTCCCGCAGGTGCAACTCTCGCCGCGCCCCGCCGGCACGCGCTTCATCCAGGTGCAGCGCAACCTGCCGGGCGAGCTGACCCGCCTCAACGACGTGTTCGCCCGCCACAAGGTCAACATCGCCGCCCAGCACTACGAGACCGCCGGGGACCTGGGCTACGTGGTCCTCGACGCCGACGGCCCCGTCGCCGCCGCCGAGGCCATCGTCAGGGAGATCCGCGCGCTGCCCGGCACCATCCGGGCGCGGATGCTCTACCGCAAGGCGTAAGCTGGCGGCGCCAAGGCCGGGATCGGCGCGCAGGGGTAGGGTCCTCGGCGCGCCGCCCGGTGGAAAGCCCCGGCACCGCCATCAGAAGATGCGCAGGGCGTTGCGCAGCGTGGTCCACACGCCCCAGGCCAGCGGGATGCCGACGAAGGCCCAGAACACCAAGGCGCCGAAGCTGATGCCACCCTTGCCGATGCCGTATGAGCCGCCAGCCGTGGTAGCGCCCGCTCCCCTCGCCTGCAGGGCTGCAACCTCCTCGGAGCTCATGTGCCACTTGGGGTTGACCGGCCGTACCAGCAGGTTGCAGATGAGGCCGATCACCAGCATCCCGCACAGGATGTACATGGTGGAGTCGTACAGGTGGTCGCGCGGCACGCCCGCGGCGAGCTGGGCCTCGCGGATATAGTTGACCACCACCGGGCCGATGATTCCGGCCGTCGACCAGGCCGTGAGCAGACGCCCGTGGATGGCGCCCACGAACTGCGTGCCGAACACGTCCGCAAGATAGGCCGGCACGGTGGAGAAGCCGCCACCGTACATCGACAGGATGATGCAGAAGCAGGCGACGAAACCCAGCTTGGAGCCCAACTGCGCCGCCGTCGGCGCCAGCGCGTAGAGCGCGATGCCGAGCAGGAAGAACGTGTAGTAGGTGGTCTTGCGGCCGATGTAGTCGGAGAGCGAGGCCCAGAAGAAACGGCCTGCGATGTTGAAGAGCGAGAGCAGTCCCGTGAATCCGGCCGCGATCGCCGCGATTTGCGCCTTCTGCTCGATCGTGAGGGCATTGAAGGTCACGCCCGGCAGGCCGATCAGGTTGCCCGCAAAGATCTCCTGCAGCATCGGCGAGGCCATGCCGATCACGCCGATGCCGGCCGACACGTTGAGGCAGAGCACCCACCAGATCAGCCAGAACTGCGCCGTCTTGTGCGCGTCCTTCAGATGCACGTGGTGCTGCGTGATCATGCCCCTGTTCTCGTTCGGGGGCGTCCAGCCCTCCGGGACCCAGCCGGCCGGCGGGATGCGGTAGCGGAAGGCGCCGATCAGCATGAACACGAAGTAGATCGCGCCCATGGCCATGAAGGTCTCCCAGACCCCCACCGAGGTGGGCGTCTTGAAGTAGTTCATGAGCAGGGCAGCCAGGGGCGCGCCGATCATGGCGCCGCCGCCGAAGCCCATGATGGCCATGCCAGTGGCCATGCCACGCCGGTCGGGGAACCACTTCACCAGCGTGGAGACCGGCGAGATGTAGCCGAGACCGAGGCCGACGCCTCCGACCACGCCGGCGCCGAGCCACATCAGCCAGAGCTGGTGCACGTAGACGCCGATGCCGCCCAGGATCAAGCCGCCCGACCAGCACAGCGCCGCGACCACGCCCGCCTTGCGCGGTCCCGCCCGCTCCAGCCAGCCGCCCCAGATGGCGGCGGAGACGCCCAGCAGCACGAAGAACAGCGTGAACATCCAGCCCATGCTGGCGACGCGCCAGTCGCAGGTCGTGGTGAAGAGCTCCTGAGCCAGCGTCATATCGGGACAGGCCGTGGTCTGCGTGATGCCGAGCGCGCGCGAGAGCGGCAGCCAGAACACGCTGAAGCCGTAGGCCATGCCGATGCACAGGTGGATGCAGAGCGCCGCGGGGGGCACCAGCCACCGATTGAAACCGGGCTTCGCTATGATGCGCTCGCGATCGAGCAGTCCGACGCCCGACACCGGGGCATCAAAGGTGGTTCCAACGACAGCCATGACTCCTCCCATGAAGGTCCTGCGCCACGCCAAGCCGCGGAGCGCAATTTTTCAGGGAGGATGCCGGTCCGTACCGACGCCGATCAATAAAGCCGTTCCGTGAGGCGATAGGAAACCTCAATCGTGGCTGGCGGCGGCAGCCCGGTGCGCGCTCGCCGGCGCCAGCTTGCGGTCCGCCCGCAGCACCCGCTGCACCACGTCGACGAAGGCGGAAACGTGCGGCGGGTGAGGCGGGCGGCCGCGGATCAGCAGTCCGATGGTGTTGAGGATGCCCGGCGCCTCGAGCGGGATCGCCTTGAGCTGCCGGGGCGCCTCCCAGGCGCCCGCCAGGCGCGAGGGGATGATGCCCACCCAATGGCCGGTGCGCACATGGGAGAACAGCGTCACCATCGAGTTCGACTCCAGCGTCGGCGCGTGCGCCAGGCCGTTCTCTCTGAGGATGCGGTCGACGATACGGCGGGTCTGCGTCTCCGGCGTGAGCAGGCAGAGCGGCAGCTTGCTCGCATCGCTCCAGGTGATGCTTTCGAGGCGCGCGAGCCGGCTGCCTGAGCTCACCAGCAGCATGTACTGCTCGCGGTAGAGCGGCACCACGCTGACGCGGCCGATGGGCTCGTTGTCGATGTAGGAGATGCCAACATCGAGCTCGAGGTTCTCCATACGCGCCAGAATGTCGGTGGAGGTCGCCGAGAGCACCGACAGCCGCACGTCGGGAAAGCGCTCGTGAAACGGCACCGTGACGCTCGGCAGGTAGGGCAGCGTCGCCGGTATCGCCCCGATCCGCAGATGCCCCGAGATGCGCCCTTTCAGAGACTGCAGCTCCTGGCGCATCGCGCGGGCGTCGCCGACGAGGCGTCGGGCCCATTCCAGCACCCGCTCCCCCTCCGTCGTAAATCCGCGGAAGCGCGATCCCCGCTCCACCAGGGCGGTGCCCAGGCTCCGCTCCAGGCTCTTCACGGCGGAGGAGAATGTCGGCTGGCTGACACCGGCGGCTTCTGCCGCGCGACCGAAGTGGCGCTCCTTGGCCAGCAGCAGCAGGAGCTCAAGCTTGTCGAGCATGGGTCGATCGCATCCTTGTCCGCCCCTCACGGCGTCGCCTGTCGCACCGGGACATCGCCGAGGCCGGGGCCACCGTCAAGGACAGCCGCACCCTGTCGTCAACCACGTCGCCAGCCAATCGGGCCACGCCCGATGGATCGCGTTGCGCCCCTGTGGGGATTGCGGGATGCTATACGACAAGCATCGCCAGGGTATCGAGAGGAGATGCTCATGCGCCCCGCTTTT
>DATMZP010000743.1:0-10528 GCA_035573595.1 Hyphomicrobiaceae bacterium | reverse complement strand
GGCCGGCACCCGGCGGCCGCAGGCGAAGAAGTCGTTGGGGTCGCTGGCCGGCGTCAGCAGCCCGAGCGCCCCGCACAGCCCGATCGGCCCGGCGAACATGAGGAAGCGGATGGCGACGTCCGAGACGCCGAGCTGCTCGAGCATGAGCGCTATCAGCACCAGCGACGCCAAGGCGGCCGAGAAGATGCCGAAATAGGTGCCGAGCTGCGGATTGACCAGCCGGACGCCCGATGTGACCGCCATGTTCGTCAGCTACCTTCCCGGATACCCTCGAATGCCTCGAAACGCCTCAGATGTCCTCGTGCGCTCCGTGCCAATGGTCGATGGCGTCCTGGCGGTTGACGAACACCGCCAGCGTGACGAAGGCAATGATGAGCAGCCCGTGGCAGGCCAGGAAATAGCCGAGCGGTATGCCGAAAACGCGCATGTCGTTGAGCACTTCCGCGTAGAGAGGGAGGACGATGAGAACGAGCAGGAACGGCAGAAGGCTGGTGAGCATCTGCATCTTGGTATTGCGCCAGTAGGCTTTGCGCTCGCTCCATTCGATCATGGTGTATCGGGGTCAGACCCCTTTCCTCCTCGCTGCAGTGGACTCTCTCGGCGGCATTCGAAAGGGGTCTGACCCCATCCAACTACGGATTGGCTCATGATTCATGGTCGCACGAGGACCGCCCCCGCACAATCGGCGCAACCGGCGCTTGCGCTGCGACGCGCCCCCGGGGAATCGCCGGGCGCCACTGGGGCACAGCACGGGCGGCATTGGCCAATGCCGGAAAAAGCGGCTAATTTGCGACGTCCGGTTTGGTGCCGGCGCGGTTTGGATGACCATGACCATGGGCAGGCGCTGGGGGAGATGGATGCAGGCGGCATGACCGGCTACCGTTTCATCATTGTGGACGACCATCCGTTGTTCCGCGGCGCCCTGAGCCAGGCGCTGGGCAACGCCTTTCCGGGCGCCCAGATGCTGGAGGCCGGCTCCCTCGACGAGCTGACGGAGCAGCTGGCGACGGCGGGCGAGACCGACCTGATCCTGCTCGATCTTTCGATGCCGGGGGTGCATGGGCTGTCCGGCCTCCTCTATCTCAGGGCGCAGCATCCCGAGGTTCCCGTGGCGATCGTGTCGGCGGCCGACGATCCCGCCACCATCCGCCAGTGCATCGACTGCGGCGCCTCGGGCTTCATCCCGAAATCCCAGCCTGTGGAGGGCATCCGCGACGCCATCCGCAAGATCATGGGCGGCGAGGTGTGGCTGCCGGCCGACGTGGACCTCGCCAACGTGCCGAGTGGCGAGACCGCCGAGCTCGTCTCGCGCATGTCCACCCTGACGCCGCAGCAGGTGCGCGTTCTTATGATGCTGGGCGAGGGCCTGTTGAACAAGCAGATCGCCTTCAAGCTCGGCGTCTCCGAGGCCACCATCAAGGCCCACGTCTCGGCGATCCTGCAGAAGCTGGGCGTGGACAGCCGCACCCAGGCCGTGATCGCCATCAACAAGATCGGCGCCTCCTCCGACTGGCCGCGCCTGCCGAATTGAGAACGAGGACAGCTTTTCGCCGATTGTGTGCCCAACAAGCAGATTGCGACCCACGATCAACGGAGATCAATGAGGCTCGCAGGGTCGCCCCGATCATGGCGCAGCTTCATTTCCACGAACGCCCTTTCAATATCGCGTGCAAGAGCCGGGGTGTCGAAAAGCGGCGCCTCCTCGCGGACCGACTTGAGCTTGTCCCTGATGGGGCCGAGCAGTGCGGGATCGTTTGCGAGCCGCGCGGCGCGAGCCTCATAGTCGGCGAGATTGTCGACAATGAGCTCCGGCAAAGCGCGGGCGTGCAACAGGCTGGTCGCGACCCGGCCGGCAAAGGAGCGGCCCGTGCGCGTCAAGACCGGGACACCCTGCCAAAGCGCGTCGCTCGCCGTCGTATGCGCGTTGTAAGGCAGCGTATCGAGCACGAGATCGACATGAGAGAGCCGCGCCAGGTGCTCCGCGTTCGGCAGCCATGGCGCAAAGACGAGGCGCTTGGGGTCGAGCCCGCGCAACGCCGCTTGCTGGCGCAGATTGGCCTCCGTTTCGGCAGCGGAGCCTGTCAACCAAAGGACGCTGTCGGGAACCTCGTGCAGGATCCGCATCCAAGCGTCGAACATGGCCGGCAGGATCTTGAAGATATTGTTGAAGCAGGCATAGACGAAGGCACCGTCCGGCAAGCCGCATTCGGCACGGGTCGGCGCGACGGCGGCGACCTCGCGCCTGCGGTCGTTGGCTTGGTACGAGCCGGGGAGCCAGACGACACCCTCGGAGAAATGCGGGAAGTTCTCACGCGGGGCGACGACGGGGTCAGCCAGCACGTAGTCGTAGTACGGCGCACCGGAGGTCCCAGGCCAGCCCAGATACAGCACCTGAACCGGCGCGGGCCGCGCGGCGAACACTTCCATGCGGTTGTGCTGATTGAAGCCTTGCAGATCGACGGCAATGTCGAGCCGCTGTTCGCGCATCGCCGCTACCATCTGCGCCGACGTGCAATGGGCAACGTCGATGAAGCGATCGAAGGCGGCAGATATTCGCTGCCGCATCGGCCCCTGGTCGGCCGGTCCATAGGAGATGCCGATGATCTCGAACCTCGATCGATCGTGCAGCTCTATGAGCTCGCAGACGAGGTACGATGTCGCATGCGCATGATAGTCGGCCGAGACATAGGCGACACGGATCTTGTCGCTGGAGGAGCGGGCGCGGCTGCCCGCCTTGGCCGCCCCATCTTGAGCCGCCTTCGACCGTGCGCGTGCTCTCGCCGCCTTGTAGCAATCGGCGGGATCGTCACTGATCAGCGTCGTCACGTAAGGACTGGGAGATTTGGCGCGCGAGGTCCCGTCGGCGGTGCCGAGAACGGCGAGAAAGCGGGCTGCTAGCGCGTCGAGGCCGTCCCAGTCGGCCAGTCTGAGCTTGGCTACGACCAAGTTACCCAGCGCGAGCGCGTGGTGCGGATCGCTATCCAAGATCGCCTGGTAGTGCTCGGCGGACTCAGCGAATTTGTTGTTGCCATAGAGCCGCCTTGCGAGCTGCAAGCGGAGCTCGGCATTGGTGGGGTCGAGGGTCCACGCGTGTCTCAGCGCAAGCTCGGCGTTCTCGAATTGATAAAGCCTGGCGAATGCCGCAGCGAGAACGGATGCGTAGTTCGCATGCCCCGGCGCCAGTGATATCGCCTTCCGAAGCGCTTCGATCGCCTCGGCGGGCCGGCCCGTCTCCAGGAGGACGGCGCCCAGAGTGGCGAAGGCCGGATCGAATGCCGGATCAGCGGCCAAAACGCGATTGAGCGCTGTCTCGGCCTCATCGTAGTGCCGCTGCTCGACGAGCATTTTCGCATAGTTGAAGCGCAGTCCGACAACATCGGGCGCCAAGGCCAGAGCACGCTTCATTGTATCGAGCGCGCCCTCGCGATAGCCTTGCTGGAATTTGGTGACGGCGAGCAAGCCCATGGTCTCGCCATCGCTCGGCACGTGCTTCAGGTATTTGAGATAGGCAGTTTGCGCCGCTTGAAGCTGCCCCTCGCGGTGGAGGTCGACGGCCCTGCGCAGGAGCGCCGCTGTTTGCACGCCGGATTTCACTTTCGCCATGCGCAACTCTGCTCCGTCAAGCGGGAACGCGTCAGCCCGAATCTTTGCAGCAGCCGATTTCGCGGAAATCCGGATGGATATCGCTGCGTCATGCGCTCGCTGCCACGAAGGAAGAAGCTGGCTTCACCGAAGTCGCGCTGTCGCCGGTGCGATAGTTCAACATTTTAGCGATAGTTGGAGTCGAACTTGCGGGTCTTTGCGCGCAGCAGCTTGGGTCCGCATGCGATCGACCTCCATGACCCCAGGCTCTCGCGCCTTCCGATACCATATTGGTGCCAGCTTCACAGCAAGCTCCTTGGCCAGCAGGAAGAAAATTCGCGTCAATCAGGTAGTCGGTCACAAGTGACGTGTACGAGCGAAACGCATGAGACATCCGCTGGACTCATGCCCCAGCGCCGGATCAAGCAGATCGTGCTCTGGCCTCTGAGGAACCTATTCCGCTGCCACCGACGCGCGCTGCCGCGTCATCTGGAACATGAGCGCACGCAGCGCCGCCGCCTTCAGCGGCTTGCGCAGCAGGGCGTAGCCGCGGGCGCGGATGGCGCGCTGCACCTGCGCCGAATGATCGGCGGTGATGAGGATCACCGGCGGCTCACCGCTGAGATCGCCCTTCAGCTCGGGGCGCAGCGAGGCCAGGGCGTCGAGGCCCGTCGCCCCGTCGAGGTGATAATCGGCCAGCACGACGTCTATGCTGCCGCCGGCCTCGCGCAGGCGGGCGGTGGCCTCCGCCGCGCTGACGGCCGGGATGGCCGTGCAACCCCACCCCTCCAGCAGGACGCAGAGCGCGTTCAGCACGTCGGGCTCGTTGTCGATGCACAGTACGTTGAGCCCCGTCAGGTGCCCGGCCGCCGGCGTCACGGCGGCGTTGGAAGTGGCGCTGCGCCGCGGCTCGGCGCACGGTAAGACGACGGCGAACATCGAGCCCTGTCCCGGCACCGAGTTGAGCTCGATGCCATGGCCCAGCACTTTGCCGATGCGCTCGACGATGGCGAGGCCGAGCCCCAGCCCCCTGACGGACTGGGCCGTCTCCTCCAGGCGCTGGAACTCCTTGAAGACGAGCGAGCGCTTGCTGGCGGGGATGCCGGGCCCCGTATCGTGCACCTGGATGCTGAGCCTGGAGCCCATGCGCCGCACGCCCAGCACCACCCGACCGGTGGTGGTATACTTGATGGCGTTGGACACCAGGTTCTGCAGCATGCGCCGCAGCAGCCGACGGTCCGATGAGACCCAGGCCCGCGTGGGGACGATGCGCAGGTCCAACCCCTTCTCGCGAGCCAGCGGCTGGAACTCCACCTCCAGGCGGTCGAACACGTCGTCGAGCGCGAACACCGTGATGTCCGGCTCCAGGCGGCCGGCATCCAGGCGCGAGATCTCGATCAGGACGTTGAGGATCTCCTCCACCGCCTCCAGCGAGGCGTCGATGTTGCGGACGAGCTGCGCGTCGCCATCGTCGATGTGGCGCTCCACCAGGCTGGTGACGTAGAGCCGCGCCGCGTTGAGCGGTTGCAGCACGTCGTGGCTTGCCGCCGCCAGGAACCGGGTCTTGTCCAGGTTGGCCTCGTCGGCCTTGCGCTTGGCGATGGCCAGCGCCTGGTTCACGTCGGTCAGCTCGGCGGTGCGCTCCTGCACGCGCCGCTCCAGGGTCTCGTTGACGCGCGCCAGCGCCTCGGCGGCCTCGACCCGCTCGGTGATGTCGGAATAGGTGGTGACGATGCCGCCCTGGGGCATCGGGGCGGTGCGGATTTCCAGGATGCGCCGGCCGCCGTCGAAATGCTCCTGGAACGTCTCATGCGTGACGGCGAGCTTCACCAGCCGATCGGCCACCAGCGCGCTCACGTCGCCCGCCGTACCGAAGTCGCCCCGCTCCGCGCACACCCGCAGGATCTGATCGAGCGGCGCACCCACCCGGCCCAGCTCCGCCGGCAGGCCGAGCAGCTCCCGGAACTGCCGGTTCCAGCAGATCAGCTGCATGTTGCGGTCGAACACGCTCAAGCCATGGCGCACCTGGTCGAGCGCCGACTGCAGCAGGTCGCGGTTGTACTGCAGCGCCTCGGTAGCGTCGTCGAGCAGCTTCAGCGCCGACTGGCTGCCGGCGCTGCTGCGGCGCAGGAGCAGCGAGAGCACGAGCCTCGACGATGCGGCGCCGATGGCGCTGGCCAGCAGGTGCTCCGTGAAGCGCACCAAGTGGATGTCCGCCTCGGCGCCCGGAATGAGCGGCGTACCGCTGCTCTGAGCGTATTCCAGGAACGACCGCTCGGCGCGCTCGTCGCCGAGATAGCGCGCGACGGTGCGTTGCAGCTCGCCCGCGGTGATGGACGAGCGCCACATGCGCAGCGGCGGCGCCACCGGCGCGCGCGGCAGGTCGCTGAGCGCGAACAGGTGCGCCTGCAGCCGCTCCACCGGCTCCGGCGCCCGGAGCAGCGAGCCGGCGATATACATCGTAACGTTGGCGGCCATGCTCCACAGGACGCCATGGGTCAGCGGGTCGAGATGCGAGTGGAACAGCGCCTGCGGGGCGAGGATGCCGAAGCCGAACGGTCCCTCCGTCATGATCGAGCGCGGCAGCCACCCGGCTTCGATGATCCACGGCAGCAGGAGCGTGTAGGCCCACACCGCGAAGCCCGCCACGATGCCGGCGATGGCTCCGGAGGCCGTGGCACGGCGCCACACGAGGCCGCCGAAGAACGCCGGCGCGAACTGGGCGATGGCGGCGAAGGAGACGAGGCCGATCGACGCCAGCGCATGCGGCCGGCCGGCCTCGATCAGGAGGTAGAAGAGATAGCCGAACAGGATGACGGCAAAGATGGCGGCCCGGCGCACGACCAGGAGCCGCCAGGCCATGTCGAGCTGGCCGCGGGCCGCCTCCTCCACCCGCCCGCGCAGGAGTAGGGGCACAGCGAGCCCGTTGCACACCATGATGGCGAGCGCCACGGATTCCACGATCACCATGGCGGTGGCGGCCGACAGCCCGCCGACGAACGCCAGCAGCGTGACAGCCTCGGCCCCGGCGGCGATCGGCAGCCCCAGCACGTACATGTCGGCGGGGATCGAACCCTTTGGCAGCTCCATGAGCCCCGCCGCCGCGATCGGCACGACGAACACGTTGATCAGCACCAGATAGACGGGAAACAGCCAGGCCGCGCGCCGCACCTCGCTCTCGGCGTTGTTCTCCACCACGGTGACGTGGAACTGCCTGGGCAGCAGCACGATGCAGACGAGGCTGAGGAACGTGACCGTCGCCCAGAAGCCCAAATTCGGCTCCGAGGCGAACAGCTGCTGCACCTCCGCATGCCCGGCCGCGCGCTCCAGAAACGGGCCGAAGCCGCCGAACACGGAGTACACCACGAAGACGCCCACCGTCAGAAACGCAGCCAGCTTGACTATGGACTCGGCCGCCACCGCCACGATCAGCCCCTCCTGGTGCTCGGTGGCGTCGATGTGGCGGGTGCCGAATAGCACCGCGAAGGCGGCCATCGCCAGCGCGATCACCAGGGCGGTGTCGATGCGGAGGCTGAACAGCTGCAGCGGCAGCGCGCCCAGCAGGGTGGTGACCGATAGCGCCACCGCCTTGAGCTGCAGCGCGATATAGGGCAGCGACCCGGCCACGGCGATGACGGTGACGATCGCCCCCACGGCCTGGCTCTTACCGTAGCGGGCTGCCAGGAAGTCGGCGATGGAGGTGATGTTCTGGCTCTTGGCCAGCCGCACGATGCGTACCAGCAGCGGCCAGCCCAACGCGAACAGCAGGATCGGGCCCAGGTAGACCGCAAAGAAGGCGTAGCCGGTCGAGGCGGCAAAGCCGACGCTGCCGAAGAAGGTCCAGGACGTGCAGTAGACGGCCAGCGACAGCGCGTAGATGACCGGCCGTCCGCCGCCTCCCTTGCGCGCCCGGAAGGTGCGGTCGGCATACCACGCCAGCGTGAAGAGGCCGCTGACGTAGGCGAGCGCCAATAGGATGACCGCCCAGCCTTCGATCATGGTCGTCCTGCCGTGTGTGCGGTGCGCAAAACGGGCGTTTCTTCAATAACTTGCCAAGCCGACGGGCTCGGTCGGTCATCTTGCCCCACGGCAACGGCCGTGTCCAACAGGACGCAGGGTCCGCCCGCCCTAAGCGAACCCTGTGCGCGATGCCGGAGCATCCCGGTTTGCCGTCGGCGCTGCATGGGTGAGAATAGCCGCCGATTCCCGACTTGAGAGGAGACTGCGCGATGTTGAACATTTTCAACGAGTTCAAGGAGTTCGCCCTCAAGGGCAACGTGGTGGACATGGCCGTCGGCATCATTATCGGCGGGGCCTTCGGCACCATCGTGCAGTCGCTGGTCAAGGACGTGATCATGCCGCCCATCGGCCTGTTGCTGGGCGGGGTGGACTTCTCCGACATCAAGATCCCGTTGAGGAGCGCCGGGCCGGGCCACGACGCGGTCACCATGAACGTCGGCCTCTTCCTCAACAACGTGATCAGCTTCCTGATCGTGGCCGCCGCCGTCTTCGCCCTGGTCAAGGCCATCAACGAGCTGAGAAAGCGCGTGGAGAAGCCGGCGCCGAAGGCGCCCACCGGCCCGCCGCCGACAGAGGTCTACCTCAAGGAGATCCGCGACGCGCTGGTGAAGAAGTAACGGGGCAGACCCAGCGGGTCTGGTCCCATGTCCCGGCCCGCGGGCCTGGGTGGCCGAGAGGGCGCGTTCGTCTGCCGCCCTCGACCATCCTTGAAGCCTGCTCAGGCCGGGGCTGCCGCCTCGGCTTCCGCCTTGCCCTTGATCGGGGCGGCCGGGAGCTTGGATTCGCCGGGCTCCATTACGAACGTGTACTCCAGGGAGTACCACGGCCCGTCCACACCCGGATCGGGCGCTGGCTCGTCGTCGCGGCGCACGTAGTTGCCGATCAGACGACGTGTGACGCCGAACTGCACGTCCGTCTCGAGGTAGGGGTCGTCGGGTACATAGACCTGCGAGATCAGGGTCTTGAACCCCTCCTTGCTGGCCAGCACGTGCAAATGCGCGGGGCGCATGTTGTGACGACCCTGGGCGCGCAAAAGGTCGCCCACCGGGCCAGTGATGGGGATCGGATAGCCCGCCGGCTTGATGCTGCGGAAGCTGACGTGGCCCAGCGCGTCGGTACGGAACTTCCCGCGCAGGTTCATGTCGGCCTGCTTCGGGTCCTGGTTCTCGTACAGGCCCTCGGTGGAGGATTGCCAGATGTCCACCTCCGCCCCCACCACCGGCCGATCGTTCACGTCGCGGAACCAGGCCCGCACAAACAGCGCCTCGCCGGGCGTGGGCGAGCGCACGATCGAGGCGCCGTTGGGTGTGGGCGGCGACTGCTGGCGCCAGAACGGCCCCAGCAGGCTGGCGTCGGTCTCCCCGCCGTTGCCGTTGTTCAAGAGGCAGACCAGGGCCGACAGGCCGAGCGAGCCCGCCATCAGGACCGCCTCGTTGTGGGAGTCGGTGGAGGCCTTGCCGATGGCGTTGACATAGCTCGCGGCGGTGCGCAGCTCCTCCTCGGTCAGCTTCACCTCGCGCGCGCAGTCGTGGAGATGGCGCACGAGGGCCGACATGATCTCCTTGAAGCGCGCGTTGGGCGCTCGCTGCAGCTCGCTGAGGACGGCGGTCGTCACGTCCTCCTGCTTCTCGATAATCACGGCTCGTGGTCTCCGGCTCTTGGGGTCCTGACGGGTCCTCGGAGGATCTCGTGGGTGAGGCGGGCTTCGCCAGCCATCAAGCCTACACCAGGTCGCGCTTTTGCGTCAGCCCGGCGGCCGCCCGGCGGTTTCATGGGAGGCCTGCCGTGGCTGCTGGCCGGAAATCTCGCTGCAGCCAGCCCGCTGGGGCCACCGACCCGTCAGATGCGTCGCAGCGACACGGTCTCGACGCGGTGGTCCGGTCCCTTGCGCAGGATCAGGCGGGCGCGCTGGCGGGTGGGCAGGATGTTCTCGTAGAGGTTCTTTCGGTTGATGGAGGTCCAGATCCGCAGCGCCTCGATCCGCGCCTCGTCCAGGCTGAGCCCGGCATAGCGGTGGAAGAAAGCGCCTGGGTCCTGGAACGCCGTCTGGCGCAGGCGCATGAAGCGCGTGACGTACCAATCCTCGATCACCTTGGCGTCGGCGTCGATGTAGATCGAGAGGTTGAAGAAGTCCGAGACGAACGGGATGGCCATGCCGTCCCTGGGCAGCCGCGCCGGCTGCAGCACGTTGAGCCCCTCCACGATCAGGATGTCGGGCCGCTCCACGACGATGCTCTGGCCGGGGACGATGTCGTAGTGGAAATGCGAGTAGACGGGGGCCTCCACCCGCTCCTTCCCCGACTTCACCTCATGCAGGAAGTTCAGGAGCCGTGCCGTGTCGAAGCTGTTGGGGAAGCCCTTGCGGTTCATGAGCCCGCGGCGCTTCAGCTCGGCGTTGGGATGGAGGAAGCCGTCGGTGGTGATGAGGTCGACGCGCGGATGGTCGGGCCAGCGTGCCAGCAGGGCGCGCAGCACGCGCGCGGTTGTGCTCTTGCCCACCGCCACCGAGCCGGCGATGCCCAGGATGTACGGCACGCGCCTGTCCTGGCGGCCCAGGAAGCGCGAGGTGACGGCGTGCAGCTCCTGCGCCGCGGCCACGTGCAGGTTGAGGAGGCGCGACAGCGGCAGGTAGATCTCCTCTACCTCGGCCATCGAGAGGTCCTCGATGACACCAGACAGCTGCTCCAGCTCGCGCGGCACCAGCGTCATCGGTGTACCGGCGCGCAGCGTGGCCCAGTCCTCGCGACTGAACACGCGGTAGGGCGAGAAGGCGAGGGAGCTCTTGTCGGCCGCAGGGGTCGGGGCGTCGGCGCCGGAGGCGCGCGGCGCGTTGGTCGGGATCATGGGGTGCGTCCGGCGGGTCGGTCGGCTCTGCCAGCCTTCTCGGCGAGGCCGGAGGTGCCCATGCGGGATTCGAGCTCGGCCA
>DATMZP010000742.1:0-2655 GCA_035573595.1 Hyphomicrobiaceae bacterium | reverse complement strand
GCCTCGGCCAGGGTGAGGCCGGCCTCCACAGTCATGGTGAAGCCCTTGGGATCGACGGCCCGCACCCGCTTGAGCCGGCCCACGGAGAGCACGATCTCGCCGTTCGTGGGGATCTGGCCTCCGACCAGCCCGGTGTTGCCGGCCTGAGGCACGATGGGGATGGCGTGCTCATGGGCGAGCGCCAGGATCTGGGAGACCTCCCCGGTAGAGCCGGGCCGCAGCACCAGCGAGGCGCGGGCGGCGTACATGTCGCGCCACTCGCGCAGGTAGGGCAGCTGCTGGTCGGGGTCGGTGAGGGCATGCCGGGCGCCGACGATCGCCGCAAAGCGGGCGATCAGCTCGGAGGGCAGGGAGTTGAGCGTGGCGGGGCTTCGGAGCTGGCTCATGCGGGTCTCGCGGCGCGACGCAGGCGGTCGTTGATGGCTTCGCCCAGACCCTGCTCCGGGATCGGCATCACCGCAATAGCCTTGGCACCGGAGGCCTCCAGCGCCGCGTCGAGGGTGCGCAGGGCCGAGAACAGGTTGGCTGCCGCCTCCACCAGGTCGCCCGACCAGCTCAGGTTCAGCATGATGCCGGCGTGCGCTGGTACGTTCGTGTGGCCGAAGGCCAGCAGCGCCTCGTCCTCGCGCACGTCCGTTGCATTGAGGCGCAGCCTGGCGGCCGGCGCGTAGTGGCGCGCCAGCATGCCGGGCGAGGCGGGCTTGCCCTGCTCCCCCGTCGCCAGGGCCACCGGGCGGCCCAGCACGCGGGCGATATCCTCGCGCGCCACCGCGCCGAGCCGCAGCACCACTGGATCGACGCCGGTCGCATCCACAACCGTAGACTCCAGCCCGATGGTCGTCGTCCCGCCGTCGAGGATCATGGCGATGCCCCCGCCGCCGGCGGTGGCGAAGTCCGCCGCCACGTGCTGGGCCGTGGTCGGGCTGACATGGCCGGAGCGGTTGGCGCTCGGGGCAGCGATGGGCACCTCAGCGGCCTGCAGCAGTGCCTGTGCAGCCGGATGGGCCGGCACGCGCACCGCCACAGTGTCCAGCCCGGCGGTCGCCAGATCGGCTACGGGGCAGCCATCCCGCTTCTGCAGCACCAGCGTGAGCGGCCCTGGCCAGAACGCCTCAGCCAGCCTGGTCCCCGCCTCCGTCAGATGCCCCAGCGCCGCCGCAGCCTCCCGCGTCGCCACATGCACGATCAGGGGATTGAAGCGCGGGCGCCCCTTGGCCTGGAATATGGCCGCCACCGCCCTGCTGTCGGCGGCATTGGCGCCCAGCCCGTACACCGTCTCGGTGGGGAACGCGACCAGCGCCCCGTTCCGCAGGGCCGCCGCCGCATCCCGAATGCCCTCCGCCGATATCTGCACCATGCCCACGGGACAGCGATCCTTGTGTCCAAGGATTGGCGCATAGCGCGGGAAGCCGCTGGAGGGAAGCTTC
Source organism: Hyphomicrobiaceae bacterium (assembly GCA_035573595.1). Taxonomy (GTDB): domain Bacteria; phylum Pseudomonadota; class Alphaproteobacteria; order Rhizobiales; family Hyphomicrobiaceae; genus AWTP1-13. The sequence continues at coordinate 1,228 of DATMZP010000742.1, read as the reverse complement.
CTGCCGCTCCAGCGTCAGATTGCGATCGGAGTCCCGGATAGCCGTCGGACCTGCGGCCCTCGGCTTTCCGGGGACGATGGTGGAGGAGTGGAGGCCCGCCGAGGCTACTGCTGCGTGCGCACCAGGGTGAACTCGCCTTTCTCGATGCGGGGACCAAGCTCGCCGATCAGGTTCACCACGGCGCCCTCGCCGAACGCGCCCACCAGGTCGGTGAGGGCGGCATAGAGGGCGGCGTAGGCCATCATCTCGGGCGCGATGCCGTTCTCGGCGGCCTCCTCCCAGGCATTCAGAATGAAATTGAGCGCTTTGAGACTGTCCTCGCTATTCTCGGCGAGCGCCAGCATGATCTCCCTCCAATCCCCTGGCATCCGCCTGCCCCCAGGCTGGATGCACCCCCATTTGGAGTCGGCCCTTCGCCTCCACCGTCCCGTTTCAAGACAGGCGCAGATGCGAGGGGTCTGACCCCGAGCGCGACCGTAGCATGACAGCCGCTGCCCGCTATCTGCGGCACGGTTAAGGATTAACCCAGCTGCCGTTAGGTGCGTGGCTTCGGCGCACCACCCGCTCAGGGCGCGGTCTTGGCGAGCGACTCGGCGATGTCGGCGCCTTCGGCGAGGAAGCGCGTGATGGCGGTCTGGGCCGACTGTGAGCAGACGTTGTAGGTGCGGCTGTAGCTGCGGTAGCCGTTGTTGAAGCTGCGCGTCAGCTTGGCCCGGCGCAGCGCCGAGGAGCCTTCCGTGTCCATCAGCTCGCGCATCTGGTCGCGCCACTTCTGGCCGTCGCTGGACCCGCACAGCTCGCGCAGGTAATGGACGGCGCCCAGGATCTCCGACAGGCGCATGAGCTTGTCGTCGTAGGGCTTGGTGTCGCTCGACGTGCCCTGGGCTCCGGCTGGGCCTGTGGCCACCGCTGTGACCCCGATGGCAAGCGCCGCCAGTGCGCCCAGCAGGGCTGCGCGCCGGCGCGATCCGCTCAGGCCGGGTCTGCGCATGGCCCTACCTCGCTCCTGTTGCTGGCTTTGCTTTGAGCGGCATTTTAGGCGGCGCTGCGGCATGGGCAAAGGCATGGGGCAGGCGGGCTTAACGCGTGGCCAGCTGCAGCAGGGCTGCCGCCCGGTTGGCGAGCTCCGCGGCGCCGTCTGTCATACGCAACTCATGGATGGCGTCGAGCGGGACGAAGCGGGCCGCCTGGGCATCGTCTCCTGGGACGGGCTCGCCGGAGACCCAGC
>DATMZP010000741.1:0-2368 GCA_035573595.1 Hyphomicrobiaceae bacterium | reverse complement strand
TGGGGCGCCAGAGCAGATTGCGGCGGACCGTGCGGTCGCCTTCGAGCGCCAGCAGCACGTTGTCCTCCACCGTGTGGTTCTCGAACACGGTCGGCTTCTGGAACTTGCGGCCGATGCCGAGCTGGGCGATGGCCGCCTCGTCCTGAGCGGTGAGGTCTACGTTGCCGTTGTCGAACAGCACCTCGCCGGAGTCCGGCCTGGTCTTGCCGGTGATCACGTCCATCATGGTGGTCTTGCCGGCGCCGTTCGGGCCGATGATGGCGCGCATCTCGCCGCGCGAGATGTCGAGGGCGAGGTTGTTGAGCGCGCGGAAGCCGTCGAAGCTCACCGTCACGCCGTTCAGGTAGAGCAGGCTCTGCGTGATCTCGCGGGGCTTGTCGACGGGGTTGGCGGCCATGGCTCACTCCGCCGGCTGCGCGAGACGTCCCCCTCCCCCTTGTGGGGAGGGGTTAGGGGTGGGGGGAACCACGCGCTCTGATGATGGGGATTCCCCCCCACCCTGTCCCTCCCCCACAAGGGGGGAGGGGACCCCCGAACCAAGCTTGGACTGACTATCCCATTTCAGCAAACCGAGGACGCCGCGCGGCAGGAAGATCGTCACCAGCACGAAGATGGCGCCCAGCGCGAACAGCCAGTAGGGCGCCAGCAAGCCGATGGTGAAGGTGGTCTTGAGGTAGTTGACGATGACGGCGCCGAGGGCCGCGCCGATCAGCGTACCGCGCCCGCCGACGGCGACCCAGATCACCATCTCGATGGAGTTGGCGGGGGCGAACTCGCTGGGGTTGATGATACCGACCTGGGGCACGTAGAGGGCGCCGGCCACGCCGGCCATGCAAGCCGAGAGCGTGAACACATAGGTCTTGTAGCTCTCCACACGGTAGCCGAGGAACCGCGTGCGGCTCTCGGCGTCGCGGATGGCGATCAGCACCTTGCCGGCCTTGGAGCGCACCACCGCTTGCGCGATCAGATAGCCCAGCGCCAGTGCGATGGCCGACAGCGAGAACAGCACGGCGCGGGTCTCGGGGGCGCGCACGCTGAAGCCCAGGAGGTCGTAGAAATCGGTAAGGCCGTTGTTGCCGCCGAAGCCGAAGTCGTTGCGGAAGAAGCCGAGCATCAGCGCGAAGGTGAGCGCCTGGGTGATGATCGAGAGATAGACGCCGGTGACGCGGCTACGGAAGGCGAACCAGCCGAACACGAACGCCAGCGCGCCCGGCACCAGCACGATCATCAGCGCCGCGTAGGGGAAGTGGTTGAAGCCGTACCAGTACCAGGGCAGCTCCTTCCAGTTCAGGAACATCATGAAGTCGGGCAGGATCGGGTGGGCGTAGCTGCCACGCGTGCCGATCTGGCGCATGAGGTACATGCCCATGGCGTAGCCGCCGAGCGCGAAGAAGGCGCCGTGGCCCAGCGAGAGGATGCCGCAGTAGCCCCACACCAGATCCAGCGAGAGGGCGAGCAGGGCGTAGCACAGGTACTTGCCCCACAGCGCCACCGTTGTGGTCGTGATGTGGAAGGGCGAGGTGGGCGGCACGAACACATTGAGGCACGGCACGACGATGGCCGCCGCCAGCAGGGCGCCTAAGAAGATCCAGCCGCGGCCGTCGGGTGCTTCGAGGAGCCTGCGTGTGATCATGCTTCGACCGCCCGGCCCTTGAGTGCAAACAGCCCGCGCGGCCGCTTCTGGATGAACAGGATGACGAGCACGAGCAGGGCGATCTTGCCCAGCACGGCGCCCGCGAAAGGCTCCAGGAACTTGTTGGCGACGCCCAGCGTCAAGGCGCCCACCAGCGTGCCCCACAGGTTGCCGACGCCGCCGAACACCACCACGAGGAAGCTGTCTATGATGTAGCTTTGGCCCAGGTTGGGCGAGACGTTATCGATCTGCGACAGCGCCACGCCGGCCAGCCCCGCGATGCCGGAGCCCAGCCCGAAGGTGAGCGCATCGATGCGGCCGGTGTTGATGGCCATCGAGCTCGCCATGCTGCGGTTCTGGGTCACGGCGCGCATATGCAGGCCGAGGGTCGTGTAGCGCAGCACCGCCAGCAGCGCCGCGAACACGATGCCGGCGAAGACGATGATCCACAGCCGGTTGAGGGTGATCGCAAGGCCCCCCAGCTCCACCACGCCCGACATGAAGCTCGGCGTGCCGACCTCGCGGTTGCTGGGGCCGAAGGCGGTTCGTACCGCCTGCTGCAGGATGAGGCTGATGCCCCAGGTGGCGAGCAGCGTCTCCAGCGGCCGGCCGTAGAGGAACTGGATTACGCCGCGCTCGATCAGGATGCCCACCAAACCAGCCGCCAGGAAGGCCAGCGGCACGGCGATGGCGAGCGAGTAGTCGAACAGCCAGGGGGCCGAGGTGCGGATCGTC
>DATMZP010000740.1:0-4303 GCA_035573595.1 Hyphomicrobiaceae bacterium | reverse complement strand
CGCGCGGAATGGCTGTTGTGCCTCCTCCGCGCCGTATCGGCCGCGCTAACCCAACCTACGATTTTTTCGTCCGCTTGCGGCCCAGCGCGCGGTCGACCATGGCGGGGGCGGAGCCCCGATAGTTGATGGGGTCGGTCAGCTCGGCGAGGCGTTTCTTGTCGAGGTGGCGTGTCACCTCTGGCAGGTGGGCAAGCTCCTCCAAAAGCGTCGAGCCCTTGTCCAACGCGGTGCGGCAAGCGCCGTAGACGATGTCGTGGGCGTCCTGGCGTCCCGTGTGCTTGGCGAGCGCCATCATCACGGCTTCTGCCACGATCAGGCCGCCGGTGAGATCGAGATTCCGGCGCATCCGCGCGGTGTCGACCTGGAGGCCTTCCAGCATGAAACGGGCCTGGTGCAGCGCCCCGCCCGTGGCGATGAAGGCCTCGGGGATCGCCACCCATTCCAGCTGTCAGGGGCCGGTGGCGCGCTCGTGGTCGGCCGCCATGGCATCGAGCATCAGGCCGACATGGCCGCGCACGATCCTGGCCGCCGCGACGATGTACTCGCACGAGATCGGGTTGCGCTTCTGCGGCATGGTGGAGGAGGACCCGCGGCCGGCCACGAACGGCTCGAACGCCTCGGCCACCTCGGTCTGCATCATGAGCATCACGTCGGTGGCGATCTTGGCGAGCGAGCCGGTGACGAGGCCGAGGAACGCGACGGTCTCGGCGAGGCCGTCGCGGGCCACGTGCCAGGGCGCCTCCGGGCGGGCGAGGCCCAACTCGCCCATCAGGGCGTCGTGCACGACCAGCCCCTTGTCGCCCAGCGAGGCCAGCGTGCCGGCGGCGCCGGCGAACTGGCCGACCAGCACGCGCGGGCGCAGCTCGGCGAGACGCTGGCGGTGGCGGCGGACCATGGCGAGCCACAGCGCGGCCTTGTAGCCGAAGGTGACGGGCAGCGCGTGCTGGAGATGGGTGCGGCCCGCCATCACGGTCTGGCGGTGCCTGGCCGCAAGGGCGGCGAGGGCCGCATCGATGGCCGCCAGGTCCGCCTCGATCAGGCCCAGGGCCTCGCGGACCTGGAGCACCGTGGCGGTGTCCATGATGTCCTGGGTGGTGGCGCCCCAGTGGACGTATCGGCCGGCCTCGCCCGCCTGCTTGGCCAATTGGTGCACCACGCCGACGATGGGATAGCCGACCAGGTCCGTCTCGCCCTTGAGCCTGGCGAGGTCGACGGCCTCGGGGCGGGCGGCGGCACGGATCGCCTCCGCCGCCTCCCGGGGGATCACCCCGGCGCGTGCCTCGGCGGCGGCGAGCGCCACCTCCACCTCCACCCAGCGGCGCACGGCCGCCTCGTCAGAGAACACCGCGCGCATGGCCGGCGCGCCGAAGGCATCGCGGAATATCGCCGAATCGAAGGGGGTGGACGGCATGGCGCTCCGCCGCAGGCCTTGCTCGAGGTCACAAAAACGATCCCGCTCTATCCATAGTCTCGATATGGGCGGGGTTCGATGAGAAAGATGGCGCGATCTGGCGGGAAGCGGACAGAGAATGCGGAGAACGGGCGCCGTCTTGACGGGAAGAAAGGCCGCGGCAGCCGCCGCAGCCGGGTTGCTACTTGCGGTCAGCGGCCTCACGGCACTGCGGGTGGCGGCCGAGGAGCCGGTGGCTGCGCTCCCCGAGCCGCTGGTCTACCTCCGCGACATCGAGCCCGGCATCCTGCAGGACATGCGCTACGCCGGAACCGACAATTTCACCGGCTGGCCCGTGCCGGGCTACGGCGCACCCGAGTGCGTGCTGCTGCGCGAGGTGGCGGAAGCGCTGTCGCGGGTGCAGCGGGCCCTGCTGGCCCGCCGGCTCTCTCTCAGGGTCTATGACTGCTATCGCCCGAGGAGCGCCGTGCGGTCATTCGTGGCCTGGGTGAAGGAGGGCGAGACAGCCCCCGCCGACGCGCTGCTCAAGCGCTTCCACCCCAACATCGGGCGCGGCCGGCTCATCACCGACGGTTACGTCGCCGCCGTCTCGCGCCACTCCCGCGGCGACACCGTGGACCTCACCTTGGTCGAGCTGCCCGTCCGCCCCATGCCGCCGTTCAACCGCGACGCCGCCTACGGCCCGTGCACCGGACCGGCCAGGGAGCGCGCTCCCGACGCCAGCGTCGACATGGGCACCGGCTACGACTGCTTCGATCCGCTGAGCCACACCGCCGCCACCGGTCTCACCGAGACACAGGCACGCTGGCGCAAAACCCTGGTGGAAGCCATGGCCCGCGAGGGCTTCCACAACTACCGCAAGGAGTGGTGGCACTTCACGCTCGCGACGGCCCGCGCTCCGCGCGCCTTCGACGTGCCGATCGTGCCGCGGGAGCGGTGACGTCTCCCTCTCACCGTTGCCCTCGCGCCATCGAGGCGATTGTGTTGCGGCTGGGGAGGGACTCTTGCCGGTGGATGCCCCTCACCCCAACCCTCTCCCCGCAAGTGCGGGGAGAGGGGATCCGTGCGGGGAGTTCAGCTCAGTACATCAGGTTCTCCTCCACCACTTTCCAGCGGCCGCCTTCGACCTTGGCGAGGAAGGTCGTGGACGTACCCTGGTGCCGCTGGGGGCCGAAGGTGATGCTCGGGCCAGGGAAGATTGTGGGCTTGAGGTCCTTGATCGATTCCAACGCCGCAAGGAATTTGGCGCGCGTGAGGTCCTTGCCGGTGGCCTCCAGGGCCATGACGACGATGTCAGCACCGCCATAGCCGTACTGGGCGGCGGTATTGGCGTCGCGGCCGGTCCTGGCCTTGAACTTGTCGGACCACGCCTTCACCTCGGGGCTGCTGTCGGGATACGCGAAGGGCTGGCCGGTGCCGGAGTAGAAGCCCTCGGTGATCCCACCCGGTGCGCCGGCGACGATCGGGTCGTAGGAGGCGGCCTGACCGACGAACGTCACGTCGTTCCAGCCGCCCTTGCGCGCCGTGGCGATGGTCTGAATGGTCTCCTTGATGATCGATCCCATGACAACGAGATCGCAGCCCGCCGACTTGAGCTTGCCAACCTGCCCGGTGAAATCGGTATCGGCCGGACCGAAGCTGGCCTCGGCGACGACCTCGGTCTTGAGGGCCTTGGCCTGGTCGCGCACGCCGTCACGGATCTCGTGTCCGAAATCCGTGTCCATGTACATGGTGCAGATCTTGCTCTTGCCGCCCTTCGCCGCGAAGTACTTGGTCGCCGCCCGCACCTGGTCGTAGTAGCTGGACAGCGTCTGGAACTTCAGCGGGTGATGGGGCTCCACCATCGAGCGCGCGGCAGTGAAGGGGAACAGGTTGGGCACGCCCTTGGGGAGCTGCTCGGCGAACGCCGCGTTGTTGTGGGGAGTGCCGAGCGCACCCTGCATGACGAAGATCTTGTCGTTGTTGATGAGCTTGTTGGCCGCCTGCACCGCGCGCGGCACCGCATAGCCATGATCCTCGACGATCAGCTTGATCTTGCGCCCGTGGACGCCGCCCTTCTCGTTGACCTCGTCGAAGCGCATGCGCATGCCCTCGGTGGAGCCGACACCCCATGCGGCCACCGGACCCGACAGCGCGGTGTGGGTGCCGATGATGATCTCGGTATCCGTCACCCCGTCCTCGGCGAGGGCGGGGACCGCGAGCACGCCCGCAAGGAGCGCTCCCACGGCCAGCTTGGACAGTTTCCTCATCGTTCCGTTCTCCGTTGCTTGCAAGAAAGAGGCAGTAGGCAGTAGGCAGTAGGCAGTAGTCGGTTCGAGCGCTTGAAGCCGGGATTGCTCTACTACTCCCTACTCCCTACTCCCTACTGCCTCGGTGTCAGACCCGGAGGGTCTGACACCTTCCGTCACGCCGCCGCCGAATACATGCCATCGATCAGCTCGCGGTATTTCTTCTCCACCAGGCTGCGCTTGAGCTTCATGGTGGGGGTGATCTCCTCATCCTCCGCGGTCAGCAGCTGATCGATCAGGCGGAACTTCTTGATGGTCTCGACGCGGGCGAACGTCTTGTTGACGGCCTCCACCTCCGTGCCGATCAGCTCCACCACTTCGGGCGCCCGGCACAGGCTTGCATAGTTGGTGAACGGCACGTCGTGGTCCTGGGCGAACTTCACGACGTTGTCGTGGTCGATCATGACGAGGCAGGTGAGGTAGCTGCGCTGGTCGCCGATCACGATGGCGTCGGAGATGTAGGGCGAGAACTTGAGCTGGTTCTCGATCTCCGACGGCGTGATGTTCTTGCCGCCGGCGGTGATGATGATGTCCTTCATGCGGTCGGTGATGCGGACGAAGCCCGCCTCGTCCATCACGCCCACGTCGCCCGTGTGCAGCCAGC
>DATMZP010000739.1:0-4895 GCA_035573595.1 Hyphomicrobiaceae bacterium | reverse complement strand
TGCTCCTGGCGCGTTACCGCCGCTCTTGAGCCCGACGCAGCGCCGCAGCAAAGGCGTTCTCGGCCGGAGCAGAGGCCTTCTGCGGCGGGGCGCTGGTACGCGGGCCGGAACTCTGGCCCGCCGGACGGCCGCTGGGGACACCCGCCCGCTCAATCGCCCCCGACTTCATCGTCAGGCTGATGCGCTTGCGCGCCACGTCTACCTCCTTCACCCGCACCTTCACCACGTCGCCGGCCTTCACCACCTCGTGCGGGTCCTTCACAAACCTGTCCGCGAGCTCCGACACGTGCACCAGGCCGTCCTGGTGCACCCCCACGTCCACGAACGCGCCGAACGCCGCCACGTTGGTCACCACGCCCTCCAGCTGCATGCCGGGCTTGAGGTCGCCGATCTTCTCCACGCCCTCCTTGAAGGTGGCGGTCTTGAACTCCGGGCGCGGGTCGCGTCCGGGCTTCTCCAGCTCGGCGATGATGTCGGTGACGGTGGGGATGCCGAACGTGTCGTCGGCGAACGCGGCGGGCTTGAGCGTCTTGAGGAACGGTCTGTCGCCGATCATGGTCTTGACCGGCCGGCCGGTGGCGGTGGCGATCTTCTCCACCACGGCATAGGCCTCCGGGTGCACCGCGCTGCCGTCCAGGGGGTTCTTGCCGTTCATGATGCGCAGGAAGCCCGCCGCCTGCTCGAACGCCTTCGGTCCGAGCCGCGGAACCTTTTTCAGAGCGGCTCGGGAAGAGAACGCGCCGTTCTCGTCGCGGTAGGCGACGATATTGGAGGCCAGCGTCCGGTTGAGCCCTGACACGTGCATCAGCAGCGGCACCGAAGCGGTGTTCACGTCCACGCCCACCGAGTTGACGCAGTCCTCCACCACCGCGTCGAGCGATTTCGCAAGCCCAGTCTGGTCCACGTCGTGCTGGTACTGGCCGACCCCGATGGCCTTGGGCTCGATCTTGACCAGCTCGGCCAGCGGGTCCTGCAGGCGGCGCGCGATCGACACCGCGCCGCGCAGCGTGACGTCGAGATCGGGGAACTCATGTGCCGCCAGCTCGGAGGCGGAGTAGACCGAGGCGCCGGCCTCGGACACCACCACCTTGGTGATCTTGAGGTTGGGCATCTTGGCGGTGAGGTCCACCACCAGCCTGTCGGTCTCGCGGCTGGCCGTGCCGTTGCCGACGCTCACCAGCTCCACCCGGTACTTGATGCACAGCGCGGCCAGCGCGGCGAGCGCGCCGTTCCAGTCGTTCCTCGGCTCGTGCGGATAGATCGTATCGGTGGCGACCAGCTTGCCGGTGCCGTCCACCACCGCCACCTTCACGCCGGAGCGGAAGCCTGGGTCGAGCCCCATGGTCGCGCGCGGGCCGGCCGGAGCCGCCAGCAGCAGGTCCTTGAGGTTGCGCGAGAACACCGAGATCGCCTCGGCGTCGGCCTTCTCCTTGAGGCGCGCCAGCAGGTCGCCGGAGGTCGACGGCCCCATGCGGCCCTTCCAGGCGAGGCGGGCCGTGTCGGCGAGCCAGGCATCGCCGGGGCGTCCCCGGTCGGCGATGTTGAAGGCGGCCTTGATCTTGGCCTCGGCCGGGTGCGGCTTGCCCTGCTCGTGCGGCACATCGAGATCGAGGTCGAGCACGCCCTCGTTGCGCCCGCGCAGCATGGCGAGGATGCGGTGCGAGGGCATGTCCTTGAGGCGTTGGCCGAAGTCGAAATAGTCGGAGAACTTGGCGCCCTCGGCCTCCTTGCCCTTGGCCACCTTGGAGGCGAGCACGCCCTCCGTCCACTCCCACTCGCGCAGCTCGCCGACCAGCTTGGGCTCCTCGGCCATGCGCTCGATCAGGATATGGCGCGCGCCGTCCAGCGCCGCCTTGGCATCGGCCACGCCCTTCTCGCCGTCGATGAACTTCGCCGCCTCGGCGTCCGGCAGCAGCGCCGGGTTGGCGAGCAGCGCCTCCGCCAGCGGCTCCAGGCCGGCCTCGCGCGCGATCTGCGCCTTGGTGCGGCGCTTGGGCCGATAGGGGGCGTAGAGGTCCTCCAGCGCCACCTTGGTGTCGGCGTCGCCGATGGCGCGCGCCAGCTCCGGCGTCAGCTTGCCCTGCTCCCCGATGCTCTTGAGCACGGTGGTGCGCCGGTCCTCCAGCTCGCGCAGGTAGCCGAGCCGCTCCTCCAGCTTGCGCAACTGCGTGTCGTCGAGCCCGCCTGTCCGCTCCTTGCGGTAACGGGCGATGAACGGCACGGTTGCACCCTCGCCCAGCAGCTCCACCGCCGCCGCCACCTGGCCCACGCCGACGCTGAGCTCCGACGCGATACGCTGGTTGATCTTGTCGCTCATACAGCCTCTCTCGCCTTCCGCATTCTCGCCGCGGCGCTACATGGCGCGATTCTAGGTGGCCCTGAAGGCCCGTTCTGGGCGAGAATGCGCTCTTTGCCACCCAATTTCATCCTGGGTGGCAATTGTGCAAGAACCTGTGGGTTAACGGTACGATTCCGTCAGATTATCCAGAGGCTTGGCCCACATCCCCGCCAGCCTCCCCTTGATGATCCCCTCCGCCTCCTCCACGATCCGCTCCACCAGCTCCCTGCAGCTCGGGATGTCGTGGATCAGCCCCATGCTGGTGCCGGCAGACCAGATGCCGTGCTCCGTATCGCCGGTCTCGTAGACCACGCGGCCCCTGGCACCCGCCACCACCGGGCCGATCTGGGCGATGCCCTGGCCCTCGCGCTCCATCTCGATGGCTTGCCTCGCCACCGAGTTGCCGAAAACGCGTGAGGTATTGCGCAGCGAGCGCAGGATCAGCGCCGTGGAGCGCTCGTCGCCCGCCACGATCGCCTCCTTCACCTTCCGGTGGATCGGCGCCTCCTTCGTGGCCATGAAGCGCGTGCCCATGTTCATGCCGTCGCAGCCGAGCGCCAGCGCCGCCACCAGCCCGCGCGCATCGGCAAAGCCGCCCGAGGCGATCATCGGGATCTTGACGACCCTGGCCGCGGCCGGCAGCAGCACCAGGTTCGGCACGTCGTCCTCGCCCGGATGGCCGGCGCACTCGAAGCCGTCCATGGAGATGCAGTCCACCCCGGCCTTCTCGGCGGAGAGACCGTGGCGCACCGAGGTGCACTTGTGGATCACCTTGACGCCCGCCGCCTTGAGCTTCGGCAGGAACGGCTTGGGGCTGTTGCCCGCCGTCTCCACGATCTTGATGCCCGAGCCGACGATGGCGTCGATGTACTCGTCGTAGGGCCGCGGCACCAATGTCGGGAGAATCGTCAGGTTCACGCCGAACGGCTTGTCGGTCATCTCCCGGCAGCGCGCGATCTCCTGCACCAGGGCCTCGGGCGTCGGCTGCGTCAGCGCCGTGAGAAAGCCCAGCGCCCCGGCATTGGCGACCGCCGAGGTCAGCTCCGCGCGACCCACCCACTGCATGCCGCCCTGCACGATCGGATGCTCCACCCCGAACATCTCCGTGAATCGCGTGCGGATCATTGCACGATGCCCTATCCTGGTTGCCCCTGACGGCAACCATACGGGCTCGGGCAAAGCGCCGGAAGGCGCAGCGCGCAGGCGGGAGGAGACGACGCATGAGCTGGACCCAGCTGCTCTACAAGGTCGAGGATCGGGTCGCGACCATCACGCTCAACCGGCCCGACCGGCTCAACGCCTACACCCAGGTGATGGCGGCCGAGCTGCGCGAGGCGTTCGCCGACGCCAACGCCGATGAGAGCGCGCGCGCCATCGTCCTCACGGGTGCGGGCCGCGGCTTCTGCGCCGGCGCCGACATGGAGCGGCTGTCGTCGGCGGTGGCCGGCGCCACCGACCTCAAAACCCCCGCCAGCTACCCGACCGAGGGCCTGGCGGCCAATTTCGCCCAGAGCTGCAGCTATATCCTGGGCCTCGATAAGCCGGTGATCGCCGGCATCAACGGCCCGGTGGCAGGCATCGGCCTCGTCATCGCGCTGTTCTGCGACATCCGCTACATGGCTGCCGGCGCCAAGCTCACCACCGCCTTCGCCCGCCGCGGCCTGATCGCGGAGCATGGAATCTCGTGGATGCTGCCGCGCCTCATCGGCCCCATGAACGCCATGGACCTGCTCCTCTCGGCACGCACGGTGACGGCCGAGGAAGCCGCCGCCCTGGGCCTCGTGCGCCAGCTGCCGGCGGAGGGCTTCGCCGAGGCCGTGCAGGCGCGCGCCGCCGAGATCGCCAACCTCTCCTCCCCGCGCTCCACCCGCATCGTCAAGCGCCAGGTCTACGAGGCCCTGTTCCAGTCGCTGGCCGAGGCCAGCTCAATCGCCTACCGCGAGCAGGAAGCCTGCCGGGACACGGCGGACTTCCGCGAGGGCGTGGCACACTGGGTGGAGAAGCGGGCGCCGAGCTTCACGGGGCGGTGAGATACGCTCGTTACAGACAACCAGCGAGACTTCGCCCGCATCGGCGGTCTGTCGGCTGAGAACTGGCTGCCCTGAAAACTCACGCGAGCAGATTGGCGTCGCGGGCGAGCAGCCAACGTCCGTCGGCCTCCTTGCGCAGGATGGTGAGGGTGTAGCCCGAGCGCGTCGTGGGCGAGCCGCCGGGCGGCGTGATCGTCACATTGAGACGGTTGCGAAGGTAGGCCCAGTCGCCCAGCACCTGCAGCTCTACGATGTCGCTGGTGCCCTCGATGCGCATGCCTTGCATGCCCTGGGAGGCGGCAGCGAACGCCTCCTTCCCGAACGGCTCGCGGCCGGGCACCATGAAGACCACGTCGTCGCTCATCAGGCCGAGCACCGTGTCGTGGTCGCCCGCTTTGGAGGCGGCCATCCAGGTGGCGACCAGGTCGCGAATGGCGCGTTCGTCGTCAGACATGGCTGTGTCCTCCGCCTAGATGCAGGCCCACGACCAACATCGCAGCCGCGGCGATAGCAAGGCCGGGCCAGCC
>DATMZP010000738.1:0-2752 GCA_035573595.1 Hyphomicrobiaceae bacterium | reverse complement strand
CGTCATCGGGCAGCTTCTCGACCGGAATCTGCTCGGCCTCCGGCGCCACCTCGTCGGGGAGGCCGCTGTCGTTGATGACAAAGTCGCTGGAGATGGTGACGGGGCCTGCTGGCGCGGCGATGCGGCTGCAGACGTTGCCGTAGAGGTCGCGGTAGTGCTGCACCGGCATGGGCGGGTCGAGCACCATGACGGCGGGCCCCGCAAGGTCGTCGAGCCGGCTCGGGTGCAGGCTCAGCATCAGCACCATCGGCGTCGGCCGCGGGCACTCGTAGGCGATCTCGTAGCCGGCGCGAATCAGCATCGCACACCTCCTGGCCCATCTCCTGCCCCTGAAGGCAGACGGAGCCACCGGCCCAAAAGGTGTGCAAGATCGCTGCCACGGCGGCTCCAGGCTCCCCTGGGCCGCCGTGCTGCAATCCTAGGCGCCCTTGCTGCCGGCGAACGGCCAGCTGCCCACCGCGGCATTCACGGTGCCGGATATCCGGTCGCCGTCGATGTCGCCCGCGAACTCCAGGGTCAGCGGCATGGGGTTCTTGATGTTGGCCTTCCAGGACGCCGCGTTGCCGGCGATCTTGCCGTCGTAAATGTCCACGGCGTTGCCGTCCTCGGCGCTCATCGTACCAGTCAGGGCCGCGCCGGACACACCAAGCGAAAGCGTCACCTTGCGCTCGCCGATGGGGGTCTGCATCGCCAATTTCCAGGTGCCGGCGGCGGACATGAGCTTCTCCCTCTGTTTCAGTGGCGGCTTCCGATGCCGTCTGCAGCGCATGCAACATATACCAGCGTGGCCAACGTGCCTACCTGAGGAAAGACTTGCCCGCGGCCTCGGCCTCACCGGACGGCTGCATTGCCGCGGAACCGAGGCTATGATGCTCAAGGAGCCGCAAGGCGGCGACCCGAGACGACGGATCGAGCCGAGGAGACGCCCCATGCGCCCGGCGCGCTTCACGAAGACTGGGCTGTTCGCGTTGCTTTTCGTGGGCTTGGCGCCCGTCCCGTCGCTGTGGGCCGGCCAGGCCCGTCTCGTGGAGGAGGCGGGCCCGGACCGGGTGGACCAGGTGGTGGTCGAGACGAGCGATGCCAGCGCGGATGAGGTGCTGGCGGCGCTGGCGGCACATTTCGGGTTTGCCGTGGAGCGCAGCGCGCCGTCGGGCCAGACGGTCCGCTTTTCGGGCCGCCTCTCGGGATCGCTCGACCAACTGCTAGAGCGGCTGTTGCGTCACGAGGGGCACGTGATCGTGCGCTCCGCGGAGGCGCGGAGCGGGATCGCCCGGGTGGTCCTGATGGAGGCCAAGGGCGGGACGACGCCGGCCCCCACCGTCGCCGGTCCGATCGCGGCCCTCAGGGCCCGGGCGGCCTTCATGGAGGGCAAGTAGGCCCGCCTGCGGCCGGCGGGCCGAAGCTGCCGCTACAAGCCACGCGCCCAGGCCCCCAGCCCCCATACCACCCAGATCGCCGGGGCCAGGAAGGTCCCGAAGGGAAGTCTCTCGGCCGCCGATAGGCGTCCGCCCCGCAGGGCGGCCAGGGCGATGGCGAAGCTCAGTGCCGCTGCCGCGGACAGCAGCACCATATCGGCCAGGTGCTCCCAGCCGATCCAGGCGCCGCCGGCCGCCGCCAGCTTGACGTCGCCCAGGCCCAGCCCCTCGCGCCCGCGCAGGCGCCAATAGGCCTCGCGAACCAGCCAGAAGACGGCCCCGCCGAGGCATGTCCCGATCACGTGGTCCAGATTGACCAGCTCGCTGCTCCAGGGATCGAGCAGATACCCCGACGCCAGCAATCCGGCAGGGATGGCCGGCAGGGACAGGACATCCGGAATCGTAAACCGCTGCGCGTCGACCAGGGCGATGGCCAGCATCGCCCAACCGAGCAGGCACGACACCAGCGCCGTCACGGGGCTGAGGACATAGAACGAGACGCCGGCGATACCGACGCCGCACGCCACGGCCGTCGCACCGGCGGCGCCCACAACACGCTCCATGCGACTGCCACTCCGATGGCGAGCGCGGCGGGTCTCGCCGCGAGGTGCGGCGGCAACCGCCGGTCGGGCACAGACTCCCTACTGCCCCCTGCTGACCCCCTGTCGACGGTTCCATTTATCCTTGCCTAACCGTTAATTCTATGGATATTTCGCGGCCGAACCTGTGCGAGCGGCTGTCCCCGCAGAACCTCGACCAAGGCGATGCAGAGACCGGACGAGCGCGAGCTCCGCGAGCAGTTGGCGCGGCTCCGGGCCGAGCACCGGGAGCTTGACGGCCTGCTCTTGGCCGAGGTCACCTCGCCGCTCTGCGACCAGCTGCAGATCAAGCGGCTCAAGAAGCGCAAGCTCGCCCTCAAGGACAAGATCGCCGCCATCGAGGACCAGCTGCTGCCCGACATCATCGCCTGACGAGATCTGCACAAGAACCGATGCGGCAATCCCCGACAGTCGGGCGTCGGGCCTCGGCTGTGGCAAAGACCAGACAGGTCGATGAGCGCGTCCAAGCTTGCCGGCGGCCGACGCCCGACTGCTGCACCGAAGCTTGCGGCTTGCCACCCGGCTTGATGTCCCGTAAGTGGCAGGGCGCACTGTAGCTTGAAGTCTGGAGCCGATGGCCCAGCATCCCAAAGTCGGCATCATCATGGGCAGCCGGTCCGACTGGCCCACCATGAAGCGCGCCGCCGACGTGCTCGACGAGCTGGGCGTCGCCTACGAGGCCAAGGTGGTCTCCGCCCACCGCACACCCAAGCGGCTCTACGAGTACGCGGAGACCGC
>DATMZP010000737.1:0-2498 GCA_035573595.1 Hyphomicrobiaceae bacterium | reverse complement strand
CCTCTCGACGCCCGACGAGCTTGAGCGGTTGCGCTCGTTCCTCGACAAGGAGTTGCGCCACCTGCAGGGCGCCGTGGGGCGCCTCGCCAACAAGTTGCAGCGCAAGCTGATGGCGCAGCAGAGCCGGGCGTGGGATTTCGATCTGGAGGAGGGCATGCTCGACACCGCGCGGCTGACGCGCGTCGTCATCGACCCGATGCACGCGCTCTCCTTCAAGCAGGAGCGCGACGCCACCTTCAAGGACACGGTGGTGACGCTGCTGCTCGACAACTCGGGCAGCATGCGGGGGCGGCCGATCATGGTGGCGGCGTGCTGCGCCGACATCCTCGCCCGCACCCTGGAGCGGTGCGGCGTGAAGGTGGAGATCCTGGGCTTCACCACCAAGGCCTGGAAGGGCGGCCAGGCGCGCGAGGCCTGGTTGGCCGCCGGCAAGCCGGCCAATCCGGGCCGTCTCAACGACCTGCGCCACATCGTCTACAAGTCGGCGGACTCCCCGTGGCGGCGCGCCAAGCGCTCGCTGGCCCTGATGATGCGCGAGGGTCTGCTCAAGGAGAACATCGACGGCGAGGCGCTGGCCTGGGCGCACCGCCGGCTGCAGGCGCGCCCGGAGCGGCGGCGCATCCTGATGATGATCTCCGACGGTGCGCCGGTAGACGATTCCACGCTGTCGGTGAACACCGGCAATTACCTGGAGATGCATCTGCGCCAGGTGATCGAGGAGATCGAGACGCGCTCGCCCGTCGAGTTGATCGCCATCGGCATCGGCCACGACGTGACGCGCTACTACCGGCGCGCTGTGACGATCACCGATCCGGCCGAGCTCGCCGGCGCCATGACCGACAAGCTGTGCGAGCTGTTCGCCGAGGACGTGCCGGAGGCGCCCAGGCGGCCGGCTTCCGGCCCGCGCCGCAAGCTGCATTGAGTCGAGCCCGCAGGGCATGCTTAAGCTTTGCCGTGTTTCGCGACTACGTTGTTTTGACAATTGGCCGATACTCTCGCCGCGCACAGCAGGACCCTGACAGAACATGACGAACGCGTTTCGCGCCGGTGCCCTGACGCGCCGCACGCTCCTCGGCGGCCTTGCAGCAACCGCATGCTCGGGCCGCCTCGCCGCAGACGAGAAGGGGCCGAGCACCCTTCTCCCCGGGCCCCGGGCCATCGAGATCTCGGCCAAGCCGCTCACCTCTTTCCAGTCCAGCCGGCCGGACAACAAGCTGTTCGGCGACCTGGAGTATCGCGGCGGGCTGGTGCTGTCCTCGGCCGAGGAGCACTTCGGCGGCTGGTCGGGCCTGGTGATGGACGGCGACGGCAGGCGGCTGGTGTCGATCTCCGACGAGGGGGCGTGGCTCTCGGCCAGCGTGGAATATGCCGGCAAGGCGCCGACGGGCCTGGTGCGGGCGACCATCGGCCCGCTGCTGGCCCTGCGCGGGCGGCCATTGCGGGAGAAGGTGGACCAGGATGCCGAGTCGCTCGCACTGCTGGAGGGCACGCTCGACAGGGGCACCCTGCTGATCGGCTTCGAGCGCAAGCATCGCATCGCGCGCTGCCCGGTCCGTAACGGCGAGGTACAGGCGCCCACCGAGCACCTGCGCCTGCCCCCGGAGGCGGGGCGCATGCCGGCCAATCAGGGGCTGGAGGCGGTGACGGTGATCCAGGCGGGTCCGCTCATGGGCTCGGTGGTGGCGTTCGCCGAGAGATACACGCGGGGCAGCGGCTATCACACGGGCTGGGTGTGGGTGAACGGTCAGCCGCAGCGCATCCAGCTCCGCGACATCGACGGGTTCAACATCACCGACGCCGCGGGCCTGCCGGACGGCGGGCTCCTGGTGCTGGAGCGCTTTTTCCGCTGGAGCACCGGGGTGAAGATGCGCATCCGGCGCCTGGCTGCGGCGGAAATCAAGCCGGGCGCCAGGCTCGACGGGCATGTGGTGTTCGAGGCCGACCAGGCCTACGAGATCGACAACATGGAAGGCATCGCCGTGCACCGCGGCGCGCGCGGCGAGGCAGTCGTGAGCCTGATCTCGGACAACAACTTCAACCGCTTCCTGCAGCGGACGGTATTTCTGCAGTTCACGCTGGTCGAGTAGGAGGTGTCAGACCCTCTGGGTCTGACACCATCTCGGGAACGCCGATTGCGGAGCGGTGCCAGACCCAGAGGGTCTGACACCTACGCCGCCGGCTCGGCCTGGGCCTTGCGCACCTGGCGCTTCAGCTTCTGGCAGCGGTCCGACAGGGCATCGTCCTTCGCCTTCACGAGGAAGGCATCCAGGCCGCCTGTGCGCTCCACCGTCCTGAGGGCGTTGGCGCTGATGCGCAGCCGCACGCGGCGCTGCAGGGCGTCGCTGATGAGGGTGACATCGACAAGGTTCGGCCGGAACGTCCGCTTGGTCTTGTTCTCGGCGTGGCTGCGCAGCTGGCCGGCCATGGGCAGCTTGCCCGTCAGCTCACATCGGCGGGTCATACAGAGGACTCCATAGGCATGAAATGGCGCGCCCTTA
>DATMZP010000736.1:0-3055 GCA_035573595.1 Hyphomicrobiaceae bacterium | reverse complement strand
AGGTTGATGTCCTCCATCGGCACCACCTGGGCGTAGCCGCCGCCGGCCGCGCCGCCCTTCATGCCGAAACAGGGCCCGAGCGAGGGCTCGCGCAGGCAGCTCATGGCGCGCTTACCGATGCGGTTGAGGCCGTCACCGAGGCCCACCGTGGTGGTGGTCTTGCCCTCGCCGGCCGGCGTCGGCGTGATGGCCGAGACCAGGATCAGCTTGCCGTCTCTGTTGCCCTGGGACTTGTTGATGAAGTCGAAGGACACCTTGGCCTTGTAGGGGCCGTAGTTCAGCAGCGCGTCGGCCGGAATGCCGATCTTGCTGCCGACCTCGGCGATCGGCTTCATTTTCGCCTCGCGGGCGATCTCGATATCGGATTTGACGCTCATAGGCTTCTGTTTCCCTCCTGCGAGCTCACGCAGACGTTTGAACATGGGAGTGCATTTCAGGCTTTGGGTGCAGGCTTGTCGAAGACGTCGCCGGCGCTGACGCCCGCGGCCTTCGCCCATTCAGCGGCGGCCACCTTCTTGCCGTCCGCACCGCGCACGCGCTTGGCGAGGATGGCCCCGCCCTGGGCCGCAACGGTCATGCCCTGATCGTTGATGGCGAGTACGCTGCCCGGCGCACCGTCGCCGGCGGCCTTGCCAGGGATCTGGGCGGAGTCGAAGATGTCGACCTTGGCGCCCTTGATTGTGCCCCAGGCGCCCGGCGCCGGGTTGGCCGCGCGGATCAGGTTGTAGACGTCGGCCGCCGGCCTCGACCAGTCGATCTCGGCCACCTCCTTCTTGAACCAGCCCTCGTAGGAGCCGTCGGCGAGGTTCTGGGTGTGCTTGAGCACGCAGCCGGCGCGCACC
The DNA here is from genome assembly GCA_035573595.1 of Hyphomicrobiaceae bacterium. Classification (GTDB taxonomy): domain Bacteria; phylum Pseudomonadota; class Alphaproteobacteria; order Rhizobiales; family Hyphomicrobiaceae; genus AWTP1-13. The sequence continues at coordinate 2,213 of DATMZP010000736.1, read as the reverse complement.
AGCTCCAAGCTCTCGATCATGGCATCGACGCCCATGGGGAAGAGCTTCTTGAAGTACACGTCGCCCAGCGTCTCGTCGGGGCCGATCTCCACCGACTTCTGAATCAGGATCGGCCCCTCGTCGAGACCCTCGTTGGGCCAGAAGATGGAGAGCCCGCCACGCGTCCTGCCCCAGGCGATGGGCCAGTTGATGGACGATGGCCCGCGGTGCGCCGGCAGCAGCGAGGGGTGATACTGGAACGTGCCGAAACGCGGTGCATCCAGCACCGGCTGCGGCACGAACAGCAACACATAGGCCATCATGCAGACGTCCGCGTTGAACGACTGCATGAGCTCCAGCGCCTCGGAGGTCTTCCAGCTCTTGGGCTGGTGGAGCGGCAGGCCCTTCTCCTTGGCGAAGACCTTGAGCGGGTCCTCAGGCCGGCCCGCCTTGTCGGGCGCGCAGCACACCGCCACCACGTTCTCGTTACGCTCCAACAGCCTCTCCAGGACCGCCTTGCCGAAGGCCTCCTGTCCATGCACGACGATCCGCATCGCGGGTTTCCTCACTCGGATTTATCGATTGCGTGAAAGCCCTGATCAGCGCCGCGCGCCCGTTGGTCTCGCCTGGCGGCGAGCCGCGCGGCTGCAAGGCTCAGCTCACTCCGCCGCCACCTTCTTGATCGCTGCGGTTGCACCGACCTCGGCCAGCGTCCGCATCTCGTCGGGCGAGTAGCCGAGCTCGGCCAGCACCTCGTTGGTATGCTCGCCGAGCAGCGGCGAGCGCTGGACCTCGGTGGGGCTGGCGGAGAGCTTGATGGGATTGCCCACCGACAGGTACTTGCCGCGCGTCGGATGGTCCACCTCCACCATGGTGCCGGTGGCGTGGAGCGACTGGTCCTCCGCGATCTCCTTCATGGAGAGGATCGGCCCGCACGGGACGTCGTACTGGTTGAGAATGTCCATGGCCTCGAACTTGGTCTTGGTCATGGTCCACTGCTCGATGCGGCCGAAGATCTCGTTGAGGCGCGGCAGCCGCGCGGCCGGCTTGGCGTAGTTGGGATCGGTCTTCCAGCCGGGCTCGCCGATGACGTCGCAGATCGACTCCCACACCGGTGCCTGGGTGATGAAGTAGATGTAGGCGTCGGGGTCGTTCTCCCAGCCCTTGCACTTGAGGATGCGACCCGGCTGACCACCGCCGGAGTCGTTGCCGGCGCGCGGCACGGCCTTGCCGAAGGGAACCCCCTCGCCGAACTGGCTGTACTCCTTGAGCGGGCCGTGCGCGAGGCGCTGCTGGTCGCGCATCTTCACGCGACACAGGTTCAACACGCCGTCCTGCATGGCGCAGGTGACGCGCTGGCCCTTGCCGCTCATGGTGCGATGGTAGAGCGCCGCAACGATGCCGAGCGCCAGATGCAGGCCGGTGCCGCTGTCGCCGATCTGGGCGCCGGTGACGAGGGGCGGCCCCTCGCGGAATCCGGTGGTCGAGGCGGAGCCGCCGGTGCACTGGGCGACGTTCTCGTAGACCTTGCAGTCCTCGTACGGGCCGGGGCCGAAGCCTTTGACCGAGGCGTAGACCATGCGCGGGTTGAGCTCCTGGATGCGCTCCCAGGTGAGGCCCATGCGGTCGAGCGCGCCGGGCGCGAAGTTCTCGACCAGCACGTCGCACCTCCTCACCAGCCGCTCCAGGATCTCCATGCCCTTCTTGTTCTTGCTGTCGATGGTGATCGACCGCTTGTTGTGGTTCAGCATGGTGAAGTAGAGGCTGTCGGCGTTCGGGACGTCCTGCAGTTGCCCGCGCGTGATGTCGCCCACGCCGGGCCGCTCCACCTTGATCACGTCGGCGCCGAACCAGGCCAGCAGCTGCGTGCAGGTCGGTCCGGACTGGACGTGGGTGAAATCGAGGATGCGGACGCCTTCCAGTGCTTTGCCCATGCCTGTCTCCCGTCTTGTGCCATTCGCAGAGCCCTGCCTTGCTCTGAATCTTTCGAACCACGTCATCTGGCGGCCTCCCACGCTGTTCTTACCCAAGCGCAAGCAATTGCCCGGCTTGCTGTTGTTCCGTTCTGTCTCATGCAGCCGGCGGCGGCGCCGGGTCATCGAAGTCGACGCCGCGGTAGAGGCTCGACACGTTGATCGTGAGGCCCACGCTCTCCAAGGTGACGGTGTTGTCCTGCTGATAGAACTCTCGCTGCCAGTCCGTGCGACGGCGGAACAGCTCCAGCCCGTCATTCT
>DATMZP010000735.1:0-7500 GCA_035573595.1 Hyphomicrobiaceae bacterium | reverse complement strand
CAGCGCGCGGGCACGCGCCATCAGGGCGTCGGGGGTGTCCAGAAGCTCGCTGACAAGGCCGATGGCGAGCGCCTCCTCGGCCTCGATCAGGCGGGTGGTGAGCAGCATGTCCATGGCGCGGCCGACCCCGGTCAGCAGGGCCACGCGGGAAATGTTGGCGGCCGAGAGGCAATTCGCCAGCGTGCGGGCGATCGGAAATCCGTACCGGAGGTTGCGGGTGGCGATTCTGAGGTCGCAGGCCGCGGCGATCACCGCGGCTCCGCCGGTGCAGATGCCGGGGATGGCGGCGATGATGGGCACCGGACAGCGCTCCAGCCGGTGGAACATAGCCTCCATGCACGCCTCGTAGGCGAGGCCGTCCTCGCCCGAGCGGAAGTCGCGGAACAGGGAGATGTCGGTGCCCGCCCCGAACGCGCGGCCGCCCACGCCCGTGACGATCAGTGCCCTTACCGACCCGTCGGCGGAGATGCCGGCGCAGATCTCGCCGAGACGCTCGTACATGTCGAAGGTAAGGGCATTGTGAGCGGCCGGCCGGTTGAAGGCGACGATGCCGACCTCGCCTTCGACGGAATAGAGCAGCTCGTTGCCAGGGTCGCCGGTCATGGTGGCTCCAATGCTCCGTTCCGGGGCTCAAACATCGTGCCTGTCGGACAAGTCGATGCATCGCCGGCGAGGCGGCACCAGCGCCCAGATTGTCGCAGTGGGACGTTGCCGCTACCGCAGGACCGAGAGCGCCGCGGTGAACGTGAGGGCGCCGGCGATGGTGGCCAGCATCGCGGCCATGAACGTCCAGCGCATCTTGACCATCATGCGCTTCTTCTCCGCCTTCAGCCAGGCGCGGACGAACTCCATGGTCGGCCAGTTGTTGAGGTGCTCGACGCCGTAAAAAATCTCGTCCTTCGGCGATTTCCGCATCTGCCTGGCGTAGGCCAGCTTGACCCTGCGGTAGCCGAAGCGGGTGAGCGCCTCCTGCCACTCCTTGTCCAGGCGGGCCCTCTCGACAATGGCAGGAAACGGGCCGCCGAAATCGCCGTAGCCGTGGCCCGCGATGCTCATCTCACCCCCGTATCGACCGGCAGACACACAACGCGCGCGGGGCATGCCGCGCCCGCAACGACAGCAAGCGGCATTCGTGTCGCCGGCGCGCCAGGACGGCAACGGCCGTTTACACAAACCTTCCGGCCGGAAATATGGCAGCCGCTCTAGACTTGTCCGTCGTGCCGGACGGAGCACCGCGGGCCGGAGAAGCCAAGGCTCGGGTTTGGGGCCTCGTCAGGGGGGCGCGACCCTTTCCAAACAAAAGCGCCGGCCCCCTGGGGGCCGGCCTTTCAGCGTTCGTGGCCGGCGGCGGCTCGCACCACCCCGCCGGCAAGGCGGGGTTAGCGCTTACTGGGCGGGCGGCGCCATTGGTTTTCGCGCCAGAGGAGGAGCAGGCGGCTGCGCCAGAGGAGTAAGGACTCGCGTTTGGAACCGGGTTGAAGCGTGGTGAGGCTGGCCGACAACTCCAGCGGACTCTGAGACACGCAACACCGATGGCGGAGGCGCTTCATGTGCCACTCCATGTCGAGAGGTAGTGACTGGATCGCAGCTCGCGCGCCGCCGCCCCGAACGAAGGGTGCAGGCCGGGCCGCCAGGCGAGGCGGCCGGTGCTGTCGCGGCAGAGGCTTGCGGGTGGGCCCAGCGGTTTGGGATGGGACCGCAGGTACGATAGGGGAACGAGAGCCGGAGAGTCGATGGCGGCGGCCCCATCCTTGTCCGCCTTTCTCGCCGGCAAGTCTGCAATGCGCGTTGACACGCATCCCCCCAGTTCGGCATGCCACACAATGCGGCATCCCTGCGCCGGGAGCCTTGCGGCCCTTTCGCCACCCCCGATGCGGAGCGGCCCGACGCTGGCCACAAAGGTTAATCGATTTGGTTAAAGAATAGTTAACGGCACGTCAGTGCATCCCTTACGCGGCGGGCCGCGCCGGCACGATCAGGCGCAGGTCGGCCGCACCGGCCTCGATGCTGAGCGGCGTGGCGCCGAAGGCATCGCCGTCGATCTGGGTCGGCACAGGCTTGTGGGCCGTCACCTTGGCCCGCAGGCAGGGAAGGATCTGCACGTCGCCGTGGCGGACTGAGCGCTCGTCCAGCGCGCCCATGGCGAGCGCCATGAGCTGGCCGACGAGATCGCCGCGGCTCCTGGCCTTGAACAGGATCGCCTGCAACCCGCGCTCGCTGATGCCGGCGCGCCGGGCCATGACGAAGTTGCCGCCGTAATGCCGGACGTTGGAGATCACCGCCCAGCTTGCCTCGTGCTCGGCGCCATCGACGGTGACGGTAAGGGTATCGACGGGATGGGCCAGCGCGCCGAGCATCGGCCCGGCATACGCGGCCTTGCCGACCTGGCTCTTGAGGCGGTGGTCGAGCGCCGCGATCACGCGCCCGTCGAAGCCGGCGCCGGCCATCAGCAGGAACGGCACGTCGTTGGCGCGGGCGCATACGGCCTGGATGATGGGGCCGCCGAGCAGCGTGGCGGCGATGACGCGGGCCTCGGGCGCCAGGCCGATCTCGTGCGCCAGCACGTTACCGGTACCCACCGGTACGATGCCGAGCGGCGTGTCGGCGCCGATCAGTGCCCCCGCCACCTGGCGGATGGTGCCGTCGCCGCCGGCGGCCAGGATGGCGTCGAAGCGGGCGCTGGCTGCCGCGTCGCGCACCTGGCGGTGCGCCGTGTCGATGTCGCCTGGCTGGGTGAGGGTCAGCTCCGCCCCGGCGCTCAGCAGCAGGTGGGCGACGGCGTCGAGGAGCGGCGAGCCGGTGAGCCCGGCCCCGGGGTTGGCGATCAGGAAGAAGCGGCGGCGCATGGGGTGGTACCGGCGGCGCGGGCGATTGGATAGCCGGCAGATATTGGGTCCCCTGTGTGTTCCGTCAATTCCGTAATGCAGCAGAGCCTTCGCGGGGGACGCTTGGCGATACCCGGCCGCCACGGATAATCTGCCGGGTATAGGCAAAAGGCGGGATGGGAGGAGATCGTGCCGAGGAGATTTCTGGCGGGCCTGCTGGCCCTTTGGTCGGTTTGGGCGTGCGCCTGGGGTCAGGCCGCGGCCGAGGACTGGCCGCAGCGGAGCGTCACCGTCTACGTGCCGTTCATCGCCGGCTCGACGCCCGACACCATTACCCGCACCGTCGTCGACCGCCTGCAGGCCAAATTCGGCCAGCCGTTCGTCGTGGAGAACCGCGCCGGCGCCAGCGGCAACACGGGGACAGCCGCTGTCGCCAAGGCCGTGCCCGACGGGCATACGCTGGGGGTGAGCATCGTCGGACCGCTTGTGATCAACGCACTGCTGTTTTCCTCCATGCCCTACGAGACGACCAGGGACTTGGCGCCCATCACCATCCTCGCGGCACAGCCCAGCGTGCTGGTGGCGTATCCGGGAATTGGCGCCAGCAACGTGCAGGAGCTGCTGGCGCTCCTCAAGTCGGACGCCGCCAAGATCACCTTCGGTTCGATCGGGCGCGGCTCGCTCTCACATCTCGCCATGGAGGCGCTGGCCATCAAGGCCGGGGTGAAGCTGGTGCACCTGCCGTTTGCCGGCTCGCCCGCAGCCGTCACGGCGCTGCTCCGCGGCGACGTGCAGCTGGCGGTGCTGCCGGCAGGCTCCGTGGTGCCGCTGGGCCGCGAGGGCAAGCTCAAGATGCTGGCCGTCACCTCGCCGCAGCGCTCGCCGCTGCTGCCCGACCTGCCGACCCTGCGCGAGGCCGCCATCGCCGGCGTGGAGGCCGACGCCTGGGTCGGCCTGATCGCTCCGGCCGGCACGCCCGCACCGGTGCTCGACCGGATTCACAAGGAGGCGGTGGCTGTGCTGGCCGAGCCCGAGGTGGTGGCGAAGCTGGCGGCGCAATTCGTCTCACCCACCGCCAGTACGCCCGACCAGTTCCGCGCCGTCCTCAAGGAGGAGCACGACCGATGGGCACCCATCATCAAGGCGGCCGGCATCAAGGCAGAATAAGCCGAGACAAGGCTTGCAGACATGCGGGCTATCGCGCCTGAGCCAAATTCAGGTGGACTCTGCTCCAGCCAAAGCAGGCAGCTCCGAGCCATGAATTCGCACCTTTGATGCGCTAAGGTTCCGCGCGGCGATTGGGGAGGCCTCGCGGAGATTTGCTCCGTGATCCCGTCGACATGGACGGCTTTGGCTCGGCGGTTGAGGATGACGGCGATGCGAACGGCGATGTGGTGTGTTCCGGTCGGCGGCCTCATGCTCGCGATGTCGGTGTCCTTAGCGGCCGCCGCGCCCGACGAGGAATTGCTGGGGAAGTCGGCCGGGTATCCGGTCGGAACGCGCGCGAGCTGGTTCTATGAGGAGCGCGTGCGGGTCGGGTCGTTCAGCCATGTCGATACGCTGTATCTTCACAACCGTCTCAAGAGGGCGCCCTCGCCGCTGCCCCTTCCTGTGGCGGCCCCTGAGCTGACGCTCAGCTACAGGCTCGATGATCGCACGCTCGACCTGCAAGACTTCCTCGATCGCCAGCGCGTCACCGGCCTGCTCATCATCAAGGACGGCCAGATCCTTCTGGAGCGTTATCAATACGACCGCCTGCCGGCGCACCGGCTGGTCTCCCATTCGATGGCCAAATCCATCGTCTGCCTGGCCATCGGGCTGGCCCTTGCGGAAGGGCGGATCGCGTCGCTCGACGACAAGGTCTCGAAGTACGTGCCCGAGCTCGCAGGCTACCCCTATGGGGAGACCTCGATCCGCAACATTCTGCGCATGGCGTCCGGGGTGCGCTTCAGCGAGGTGTACGACGGCAAGGACGACGTCGCCAGGCTCGCGCGCGTGCGCGCTGTCAAGGGTGCCGTCGAGGCCCTGCGCGCCTTCACGGCGCGCGAGGCCGAGGAGGGCAGCCGGTTTCACTACGCCTCCAGCGAAACCGTCGTGCTCGCGCTTGTCGTTCGCGCCGTTACGGGGATGACGCTCTCCGACTACCTTACGGAACGGCTGTGGCAGCCGATGGGAGCCGAGGCCGATGCGACCTGGGTCGTCGATGCCAAGGGGCTGGAGGGCGCCTCGGGAAGCTTCAATGCGGTCTTGCGCGACTATGGCCGGCTCGGCGTTGTGCTGGCCAATGACGGCGTGGTCGGCGGAAAGCAGGTCCTGCCCAAGGACTTTCTTCTGGAGGCGACCGATTGGCACAAACAGCCCCCGGCGTTCGCCCCCGGTCGGGCTACGCCCTATTTCGGCTACGGCTACCAGTTCTGGACCTTCCCGGGCGCCAGTCGCCGGTTCGCGCTGCTCGGAGTCTACGGGCAGTCGATCTTCGTCGATCCCGGTCTCAAGCTGGTCATGGTGATCACGGGCGTCGCCAAGACGGCCAATGTGGGCAAACAGCCCTTCGCTCGGGAGCGTGCCGCCGTCTGGGCCGCCCTCGTCCGCAAGTATGGGGCCTGGTAGGGTCGAGCGGCAGCGAATGCCCTCGCCCCACATCGACGAGCTCGCGGCGGCGTCGGCGACGCGCGCGGGAGGGAGGAGGTGCGGGGAAGGGGAGAGACATTGGCATGGACATCCTGGTCGATCTCGACGGTACCCTGGTCGATCCGAAACCGGGCCTGATCGGTTCCGTTCAGTATGCCTTGCGCAAGCTCGGGCACCCCGTGCCGTCGGCAGACGAGCTGTTGTGGCTGATCGGACCGCCGTTCCGCGTCTCGTTTCCGAAGCTGCTCGGCTCTCCCGAGCGCGTCGAGGAGGCGATCGGCTACTACCGCGAGAGCTATCTCAATGGCGGCATGTACGACGCCGTCGTCTACGACGGTGTACCCGAGGCACTCGACGCTCTGCGGGGCGGCGGTCACCGTCTGTTCGTGGCCACCTCCAAGCCTCACCACTACGCCCGGCCGATCCTGGCGCGCTTCGGTCTGGACCGTCATTTCGTGGCGATATGCGGACCGGAGCTCGACGGCACCAACGATCACAAAGCCGATCTGATCGCCCACATGATGGCGCGCGAGGTTGTGCGGCCGCTGACCGCGATCATGATCGGCGATCGCGCGTTCGACGTGCTCGCCGCCGCCCGACACCGCATACCCACTGTTGGCGTAACCTGGGGCTACGGCAGTGCCGAGGAGCTGGCGGCCGCCGGCGCGGCCGCTCTCTGTCATTCACCCGACACGCTGGCTCGAGCAGCCACAGCGCTGCTTGGGCGGCGTGAGCGGCTACCCTGAGTCCGGGGTAGCCCCTCCGCCGCTGGAAACACCTATCGAACGCTGTTCGCCAGGATCACTTCGATTGTATCGTAGAGCATGGTCCCCGTGTCGGGACTGATGTCGAGGTACTTGACCCACGCCGTCTTCTGCGCCAAGCGCAGCCATGCGAGATAGTCCTCACGCGAGAACCTGCGCTCCTTCGCTCCAGCCGTCGTGAAGGCCTCGATGAATCTTTTTTCCGCATCGCGCTGGGCGGAAGCGAAGTAGTCCTCCGAGATCTCGGCTGCGGCATCAAACGCGGCTCTGTCCGTCTCCGGGAGGCTGTCCCAGACCTTCTTGGAAATCATGAGGCTGTTGAGAAACATCCATATTCCCGGACTTCCCACCGTGAAGAACTTGGCGTGCTCGTAGATCTTGGTGGATACGAACGTCTCGTAGGATGTGAGCGTCCCATCGATCTCCCCAGCCCGCATGGCCGCGTACAAGCGATCGGAGGTCAATGCCACCGGAGTGGCACCGGCCTTTTCGAGCATGAGATCGAACAGGGGATCGCCCCCACGCAATTTGAGGCCCTTCACAGTGTCAGGCCCGGCGATCTCCCGCTTGGTGTTGACGAACCCGCCCGGTACCCACCACCAGGCGACAATGTGCACGCCGTTCTTGTTGGCGATCGCCTGCAGGTGCTTGAGCAGCTTCGAGCCCCGCAGGTCGCGCACGGCATCGAGGCTCGGATAGAGCCCCGGCAAAACGGCCAAGGAGAACTCGGGCACCTTCTTGACGGCATACGGCGGGACGTACACGCTCATGTCGAGCTCTCCCGACTGGAGCGCGTCGAATTGCTTTGTCGCCTCGATCTTCAAGGAGAGGGCCGGGTAGATCTTGAAGCTCAGGTGCGGTGCGCGCGCCTCCACCTCTTTGACAAAGACCCGCGCAGCGCGATCGCGCGCGTCCGTGCCTTCGGGCCATTGGTGCGAGATCTTGAGCTCTCTGGCCTGGGAAACGCCGGCCCCCAGGAACAGGCCCACGGCGGCACAGAGCAACGCGAGCAATCGCATGATTCCCCCTTTTGCAGCCGCCGGCGCTGCGGTCCTAAGCAGCTCCCCACTTGGCATGGGCGCGGCTCACTCCCTCCCGGCGGCGTGAGACGAGCGCAGTTCCCCGACTGCTGCGTCCGGTAGTCTGTATCAAGATGGCGGATGGCGGATTTTCGGCGTCCTCGTGACGGTGCCGATCACGAAAACGAGAGGTGAAAGCTCACCAGCCCCAGCGCTCCAACCAAGAGATGGACGCGGGCAAGACCGGCTCTTGCAGGAACT
>DATMZP010000734.1:0-2807 GCA_035573595.1 Hyphomicrobiaceae bacterium | reverse complement strand
CTGGGTATCCCTTCACGATCTACTATCGCGCCGAGGATCAAGAAGTGTGGGTACTACACATCCGAGACGATCGCCGCAGGCCCCTTGACCAGGGGGCACTCTAGGCGTGCAATCGCGCCTGACAACGGCCGCATCCTTGGTTAAGAGTGGCAGCAAAGCGGGCCATTCCAGAGGAGAGGCGACATGGCAGGCAATGGGGCGAAGGTGGCGTGGATCGGGTTGGGCGTCATGGGCTATCCCATGGCCGGGCACATCCGCAGGAAGGGCGGCCACGACCTCACCGTCTACAACCGCAACGGCGCCAAGGCCGAGGCCTGGGCCAAGGAGTACGGCGGCGCCACCGCGCCCACCCCCGCCGAGGCCGCCAAGGACGCCGATTTCGTGTTCTGCTGCGTGGGCAACGACAACGACCTGCGCGAGGTGACACTGGGGGCGCAGGGCGCCTTCAATACCGTCAGGAAGGGCGCCGTCTTCATCGACAACACCACCGCCTCCGCCAACATCGCACGCGAGCTCCACGCCGCCGCCAAAAGCAAGGGCTTTGACTTTCTCGACGCTCCAGTTTCGGGCGGCCAGGCCGGCGCCCAGAACGGCGCGCTGACGGTGATGGTGGGTGGCGACCAGGCCGCGTTCGACCGCGCCCAGCCGGTGATCGCCCACTATGCCCGCATGGTCACGCTGATCGGCCCGGCCGGAGCCGGCCAGCTCACCAAGATGGTGAACCAGATCTGCATCGCCGGCCTCGTGCAGGCGCTCTCGGAAGGCATCCACTTCGCCCAGAAGTCCGGCCTCGACCTGCAGAAGGTGATGGACACCATCTCCAAGGGCGCCGCCCAGTCGTGGCAGATGGAGAACCGCTGGAAGACCATGTCGGAAGGCAAGTTCGAGTTCGGCTTCGCGGTGGACTGGATGCGCAAGGACCTCGCCATCTGCCAGGACGAGGCCAAGGGCAACGGCGCCAGCCTGCCGGTGACGACGGTGGTGGACGGCTTCTACGCGGAGATCCAGCAGATGGGCGGCAAGCGCTGGGATACGTCGAGCCTGATTGCGAGGCTGAATAGGAAGTAGGCGTCGTAGGGCGGATTAGGGCGAAGCCCGTAATCCGCCATTTTCGCTCGGGAGATGATTGGATCAGTCAGTCCCGCGAATCCTCCGATACCGCCGGGCATGATGCCGTCCAGGTCTCGAACATGATTCCGCCGCAACGCCAGCACGGCGTCGGGCAAGAGATCCGCTCAGGGCTTGTGGTGGTCTCCCCGCACGTGAAGCAGATCCATGCGCTGCTGAGGATGCGATCCTCCGGGCCAACGAACAGATCGGGCAAGCCGAGGCGGTCGATGAGCTCGCGCTCGTTCATGCCCGACGGTGTCGGAGCGCGGAGCCAGATTCACAACAGTCTCCGCAGCTCGCGGTAAACGCGCTCGATCAGCGAGGCGGCGGCCCCATCCCTATTGGGGGCTTTTGAGGAGCCGCGTCAGCTCTTCGGGGGTATCGACATCGGCGAAGATGGCCGAGGTTCCCATGGGCACCTCTCGCACGTGCTCCCGATGCGCCGCGAGGAGCCGCTTGGCGCCTGCGTCGCCTTCGAGTTGCATGAGATCCGGGAAGTAGCGGCGCGGCCATAGGATAGGGTTGCCTTGCCGGCCCTCGTGCACGGGCACAACAATGGCCGCCGGCGCATCCGCGAACGCATCGAGCAACCGATCGAGATGCTCCGGGGCGATGCGCGGCATGTCGCCGAGCAGGATCAGGGCGCCGTCGCAGTGGCCCGGAACGGCGCGAATGGCGGCCCTGAGCGAGCTGGCGAGCCCCGTCGCGTAGTCGGGGTTGGGGACCAGCGTCACGTGATCGCGTTCCCCTCCCCCCTGTGGGGAGGGGCTAGGGGTGGGGGAAACCCCGATATTCGAAGTCCGGGATTTCCCCCCACCCTGTCCCTCCCCCACAAGGGGGGAGGGGACCACGCGGCCCGCTCGTTGCTCAATCTGCGACGCCCACGCTCCCTGTAGCGCGACGGCAACGTCGGCTGCCATATGGCCGGTCACGACCAACACCGGCCTCGCCCTGCTCGCCAGCGCCGTCTCCACCACTCGGCGCACCATCGGCTTGCCCCCGAGATCGGCGAGCAGCTTGTTCTGCGCTCCCATGCGGGTCGAGCGGCCGGCGGCGAGCACGATGGCGGCGATGCGGGCCGCGCCCTGCTCGTCTTGCTCGCTGCTGCTGGCCGACATCGAGGCCATCCTCAGGATTGAGTGGAGCCGAAATGCCCTTCGCGCACCAGCTGCGCCAATGGCACCCGGTCGTTGGGCTGCTCGCGGGCCCGCAGCGACTCGGGCAGGAGCGACTTGTCGCCCCGGCGGCCGATGGCGATGGCGGCCTCGACGCGGTAGCCGTCGGGCACGCCCAGCTCAACCGCTGCCCGCTCCCTGTCGAAACCGACCATGCCGTGGGCGGCCCAGCCGGACAGGTGCGCCTGCAGGGCCAGGCTGCACCAGGCGGCGCCGGCGTCCAGCGAATGGCTCCAGGACGGCACCTCCTTCTCCGCGCCCCGCGGCAGCACCGTCGCCTTCGACACCAGGATGATCAGCGCTGAGGCGTTCTTGGCCCACAACCGGTTGGACTCGGTGAGCAAGCCCAACAACTTCGGCCAGTGCTCGGTATCCCGGCGCGCGTAGATGAAGCGCCACGGCTGGGAGTTGAAGGCCGAGGGCGCCCAGCGCGCCGCCTCCAGGATCGTCATCAGGTCGTATTCCGACATCGGCGCGGCTGTGAACGACCTGGGCGACCAGCGCTGCAGGAACATGGGATCG
>DATMZP010000733.1:0-3331 GCA_035573595.1 Hyphomicrobiaceae bacterium | reverse complement strand
CCGCGCCTGTCCGGCACCTCGCCCAGCGCAGCCCACAATGTCCTGGTCATCGCCGTCACCTCCAAGTTGGTGACCGTGCGATAGAATCTGATTTGCGGGCCTTGTCAGCCCGGCAAGCCTGCGGTTCTTTGAATCACCCTGAGCTGGGCGACGACCCGGCGCAGGTCATGATGCGCCAGGTGATCGAAGAGGGGACGACCGACCCGGACGACCTGCTGCAGGTCCGCATCGTCGCCCTCAGGGCCGACCGCGGCCGTGCCCGCGCCGCCCTGGAACGGGCGCGCGCGGCCGTGCGCCCGGCGGTGGACATCAGCCCCATCGTCGTCGAGCGGTTCGGCGAGGCCATGCGCGAGCGGCTGACGACCGGCGAGATCCCCTTCCGCAAGGCCTACCTCGGCTCGATCGTCGACCGCGTGGAGGTGGACGACGGCGAGATCCGCATCGTCGGCCGGAAAGATGTGCTGGAACAGGCCGTTCTGGCCAACGGCGCCCCCATTCCCGGGGTTCGCAGTTTTGCACCCAAATGGCGCACCCGACAGGATTCGAACCTGTGACCTCTGCCTTCGGAGGGCAGCACTCTATCCAGCTGAGCTACGGGTGCCCGTGCAAATGTGCGATTGCCAACGTGCTGTGCGCTGCAGGCACCCGGCTTGATACTCCATTTGACGGGGGCCTGCAAACGTCTCAACCATGAGGCGTCGCCCTCCGTCGCCCCCCGGGGGCGCAGTCGGAGGCAGGGTCGTCCGGTCAAGGGGTTACGAGAATGGCGGCAAAAGGCGACATCCGGCCTGGCGAGGCGGCGGTGGAGCTGCCAGCCGCCTTCGATGCCGGGGTCTACTTCATCGGCCGCATCCGCACGCCCTTCAAGACGCGCGCCGATTGCCCCCGGAACACCGCCCAATCCGACGCCACCGGCCGGGTCGACCTGGACCCACGCTATGCCGCCGGGCTCGAGGACCTTGGCCTCTATTCCCACGTCATGCTGCTCTACTGGATGCACGAAGCGCGGCGCGACCTGGTCCTGCAGGTGCCGGGGCACCTCGAAGGCGGTACGCGCGGCACCTTCGCGCTGCGCTCGCCGGTGCGACCGAACCCCATCGCGCTGGCCGTGGTGGAGCTGCTCGCCGTCGAGGGAGCCACCCTGACCGTGCGCAAGGTGGACTGCATCGACGGCACGCCCCTGCTCGACATCAAACCCTACTACGCCTCCATCGACAGCATCCCCGGCGCCCGGCGGCCGTAGCCCGGTCGTGGTCTCCGGTCGTAGCCCCCGGGCCCTGGGTGGCCTGCCGAAACACGATGCCGGCCATGCCGACGGCGGACGAGGCAGGACGCGCGGGGCGTGTTACAAAAGAACGTTCAAGCCGAACCAAGCCGAACAACGGCAACACCGGGGAAACGCCATGCTGCCCTTGACCGGCGTGAAGGTCGTCGAGATCGCCAACAATGTCGCGGGCCCCTATGCCGGGTTCATCCTGGCCGCGCTGGGGGCCGACGTGCTGAAGGTCGAGCGTCCCGAGGGCGGCGACGACGCGCGCGGCTGGGGTCCGCCGTTCTGGCGCGGCACGTCGGCCACCTTCCAGGCTCTCAACGTCAACAAGCGGGGCGTGACCCTCGACCTCAAGCAGACGGCCGACGTCGTACGGCTCAAGGCAATCCTGAGCGAGGCGGACGTGCTGGTGCACAACCTGCGCCCAGGCGTGCTGGGGGGCCTCGGTCTCGGCAGCGCCGCCCTGGCGGCCCTCAACGAGCGGCTCGTCTACTGCGCCATATCCGCGTTCGGTGCCTCGGGACCGCTGCAGGCCAGCGTGGGCTACGAGCCCATCGTGCAGGCGTTCGCCGGCCTCTTCTCCATCAACGGCTATCCCGACCGCCCCGGCGCCCGCATGGGCACCTCGGTGCTCGATCTTGGCTCGGCAACCTGGGCGGCGCTCGGGTGCATCGCCGCCCTGCTGCAGCGGGAGAAAAGCGGCAGGGGTTGCGTGGTCGATACCTCGCTGCTGGAGACGGCGCTGGGCCTCCTTACGGTGCACTTCGCCCGCTTCCAGGCGAGCGGCAAGGTGCCGGAGCGGCATCCCAGCGGCAGCCTGGCGGTAGTGATCTTCGAGGCGTTCGAGACCGCGGACGGGCAGGTCATCGTGGCCGCCGCCAACGACCGGCTGTTCGCCAAGCTCGCGTCCGAGGTCGGCCACCCGGAATGGATAGAGGACATCCGCTATAAGACCAATGCCGACCGCCACGCCAATAAGATGGCGCTGCTGACCGAGGTCCGCGCGATCATGAGGCGGGAGACCAGCGCCGCCTGGGTGGCGCGCCTGGAGAAGGCCGGCGTGCCCTGCTCGGCCATAAACGACCTGCCGGCGATACGGGCGCACCCGCAGACCGAGGCGCTGGGCATGGTCCAGGCGGTGCCCGAGATCGACCTGGGTCTCTTGAGCCTGCCGCTGTCGCTCGACGGCGAGCGCCCCGCCATCCGCGCCCGTGCACCGCAACTCGGCGAGCATAACGCCGAGCTCGACGCGCCGTGGACCGGCAAGCAAGGATAGATCGGCAAAATCCGGAGGGATGATGCCCAGGATTGCCCCGAAGATTGCGCCCAAGGTCGCCCCTAAGGTCGCCAGGGCCGACGTGGTCGGCAGCCTGTTGCGGCCGCACTACCTGCTCGATGCCCGCAACGCCTGGCGCGAGGGGCGCCTCAGCGAGGCCGAGATGCAGAAGGCCGCGGACCGGGCCGTCACCGAGGCCGTCGCCCTGCAGGAGAGCGCCGGGCTCGATGCCATCACCGACGGCGAGTACCGCCGGTTCAACTTCATGGCCACCATGGGCGTGCGGGATTCGCGCGACGCCTGCCTGTGCGGCTTCGAGACGGTGGTGACCGACGCCGGCTGGATGCGGCTGTGGCTCAACCCCGACGGCTCCGACGGCGGCCTCGTCAAGACCGAGACCGGGCCGCGCTCGCTGGTGGTGGACAAGATCGCGCCGGGTCGCGATGCCGCCGGCGAGGAGTTCCCTTTCCTGAAGCGCGCCGCCCGCAGGGCTCGCGCCAAGTTCACCTATCCGGCGCCCAGCATGCACCGCATCGCCTGGGAGCCGGAGCATTCGCGCGGCCCCTATCCCACCGCCCGCGACTTCCTGCTCGACGTGCGCGACCACGTGCGTGCAGTGGTGAAGCAACTCGTCGATCTGGGCTGCGACTATGTGCAACTCGACGCGCCCAACTATTCCCAGTGGCACATCGACCCGCGCATCCGCGCGGCTTTCAAGACATGGGGGCGCGACCTCGACCAGGAGCTGATCGAGGACGCGGTGATCGACAACTCGGTGTTCGACG
>DATMZP010000732.1:0-8158 GCA_035573595.1 Hyphomicrobiaceae bacterium | reverse complement strand
CTCGTATCGTGGGCAGTGCGGCTCTTGCGGTGCGGCTCTTGGACGGAGTTCTCTTGTGCAAGGAGCTCTCTTGCAAGGAGGACCGGTCGAGTGACGTTCAGCTGCCGGCCTCGGCCGCTGCGGGCGAAGGGGCGACGGATCTCGTCGGAGGCGGCGTATCTAGCGTGGGCGGGTGACGTGACGCGAGGGCGAGGCATGCGGGTGTCGAGACGAGGGGCGGGCCTGCTGGCGCTCGCGGCACTGCTGCTGCCCGGCGCGGCGCACGCCGATGAGCTGCTCGTCATGCCGTACACCTGCACCATGGTGGGCGGGCAGCCGCTGCTCTCCCCGGCGGCGGAACGGGGCCACCGCATCCTCGGCCCGCGCGACCAGCGCAAGTTCAATGCCTGCTCGCTTGTCAATCCGGACCTGTGCCGGCAGTGGACCGTGCACCGCTTCGACCTCGACTGCGACGGCACCCGCGTGCCGTGGGTGTCGGTGGTCGCGGCCACCAACGAGGGCAGCCGTCGCGCCTGGCTGCTCAACGGCCGCCTGGTGCTGCGCATGGGTCCGCGCTGGAGCCTGCCGGCCGACGATCCCTGCGCCCAGGAGCCGGGCCCCGGCCAGCGTTCCGACTACCGCCGCATGCGCCGCCTTTGCGCCGACCGGCTGGCCCTTGCCCCACCGCCGGTCGTGGAGATGCCTTTCGGCTACGCGCCGATGCTGGGCATCGACGGCATCTTCGTGAAAGGTGCGCCGGGTATCGCCGGCGGACAGCCGTCATTGCCGCCGGTGGCGGTAGCTCCACCTGGGTTCAGCCAGCAGGGATTCGGGCCCCCGCGCGGCAATCCGATGCCGGAGCTGTTCCCCTCCGAGCCGCCGCCGGTCTGGGAGCCGTTTGCCGACGAGGGACCCGGCAAACCCGCACCCGCGGCTCCGCCGCAGGCGACGCCGTCACAGCCCCCGCCGCCGCCCAAGGTCGCGGCAGTCCCGCCGCCGGCGCCCGCAGCGGTCGCGCCTGCCATACCGCCAGCCGCTGCCGAGGTGCCGAAGGCCGCCTCTTCTGCGAGCAAGCCCCCTGCGCCCGAGCCCAATCTCGGGCCTAGAATCGTCACAAGCGCGCCGGCAGCCAAAGCCGCAACGGAGACAGTCGTGCCACCGCCCGTGGCTGTCGGCGAGGCCCCTAAGACAGCTTCGCCGGCGGCCAAGCCGACCGCGCCCCAGTCGCCAAAGGTTGCCGCAGCCTCGCCGCCGCCCGAGGTCGCCGAGGCACCTGCGGCGCCGCCCACGCCGGCCGCGGAACCGGACAGCGGCGGGTCCGGCGTCAGCCTGCTCAGCGTGTTCCGCACAACCACCGTCGGCGCCCTGGTGGCCTTCGGCGGGTTGGCGCTGGGCCTCCTCACTGCCTTCGCGCTGGCCCGCCGCAATGAGAGCGCCCGCGACGCGCGTCGGCGCCCGCGCGATCTCAGCGCGGTGTCGCTCGGCGACAAGCGTGCGAGCCCGCCGGCCCGCATCGCCAACGCGCGGGGGAACCTGCCACCCAATGCAGCGGCCTCGGCCATGTCGCGCGCGCCGGGTCAGACTGCCGCCGCGAGCGCCGCGGCGAACCTCGGCGATCGCATGCCCCAGACCAAGACGGAGGCCATGCAGGTGCTCGGCATCGGCGTCGCTCCCACCGCCAGTGAGGCGGCGATCAAGAAGATTGTCGACGGCCTGCGCCAGAGCTGGCACCCCGACCTCGCCAAGGACGAACTCGACCGGGCGCTGCGCGAGCTGCGCTCAAAGCAGATCAACGTCGCGTGGGAACTCCTCCGCGGCCAGCGCGCGGTGGTGTGAGCCGCCGCGTTCCCCATCGCCCTGGGGGCAATTTTGGCGAGGGTGGCGCGCAGCGGATGGCCCCGCCCCGTCCGGGAGGCGGTGCTCGCCTACAGATGCATGTGCGCTGCCGCCTTGCGGCACAGGTCGGCCACGCGCTGCTCGGCGGCCTCGATGCGCGGCTCGGCGCCGGTTGCCGCGAACGGGTCGGTATAGCAGCGCCAGAGATAGCCTTTCTCCGCCGTCTTCACGACGGAGCCGACCGCAAAATGCGGCTCGGCATCGAAGTAGAAATTCACAACTCCGGTATGTGGGCACAGCCGCTTTGACAGCATCCCGAACTCTCCAGACGCTCTGCCGCCAGTGTTGTCTGCCATCCGCCGGATGCGGGCCCCGGATGCGGGCCCCGGCACACTAGCCGCGGATGGGGCGCGGTCGAAGCCACAATTGAGTATTGGTGGATAAAGTTTCCTTGAGGTACATCGAAATCGTTGCGAAAATCTGTGCACTGCAGCATCCGCGCGGAACGCCGCGCTCGCCTGCTGTTGCGTGCGCGCTCGGATGCATCGCCGCCGACGTGACGACGCTAACCAAGGAACGTGGCGTTGCGGGGGCGGCCTCGTTGGTGCCGCCTGGAGCGATAGAGTTCAGCGTCCATTCATGGCACCCTCTCCAAAAGACGCGCCGTCCCGGCGAACTACGAAAGGAGCCAGCGTGAAAAGACTCGTTCTCATTGCTTCCCTCGGCGCGGCGCTCCTCTCAACGCCTTTGCTGGCCGAGGACACCGGCCCTGCGCTGGAGCGGTTCCGCGCCGCCTACGAGGCCGGCCGCGGGCTCAGCTACGTCGTGATCGCAGAGGAGAAGGGCGAGCGCGTCTACCGCTACGGCGACGCCTCCCGCGAGGCCGCGAGGAAGGACAAGCGCGGCTTCATGCTGTTCACGTGCGCCTCACCGCACGTGTTCGAGACCGACCGCATCTCGCACCGCGTCGCCCTGACCAAGGCCAAGGTGGTCCATGCCGGCGATCCGGAATTTGCCGAGCTCGACGCGAGGTATCTGCAGGGCTGCAAGAACCCGTTCGTGAAATCCGCGGTGCCGCAAGGTAAGTAGGTGGCGCGTGAGATCGGGGGCAGCCCTGGCCAGGTTGCGCTCGGCAGTCGGGCGTCGGGCTTCGGCAGTCGCCGACGGGAGTAATCGGGAAGACACGGCGCTTCCCGACTGCCGACGCCCGACTGCCAACTGCCGAATGACGCCGGGCTTGATCGAATGAACTACCGCCACGCCTACCATGCCGGCAACTTCGCGGACGTGCTGAAGCATGTTGTGCTCGCGCTCGTCATCGGGCACCTCAAGCGCAAGCCGGCCCCCTTCCGCATCATCGACACCCACGCCGGCACCGGCCTCTACGCCCTCGATTCCGCGGAAGCCGCCAAGACCGCCGAGTGGGAAGGCGGCATCGGCCGCTTCCTCGGTGCCGGCGCGCCGCCGCTGCCACCCGCCGTCGCTACGCTCCTTGCGCCCTATCTCGACGCCGTGCGCGCCCAGAACGGTGGGCTGGGGCTGCGCCACTATCCCGGCAGCCCCCTCATCGCCCGTCGCCTGATGCGCGGCGACGACACGCTGGTCGCCAACGAGTTGCATCCCGAGGAGCACGCGCGCCTCAAGGCCGCCGTCGGCCGCGACCGGAGAGTCAAAGTCCTGGAGCTGGACGGCTGGCTCGCCCTCAAGGCACAGCTGCCGCCCAGGGAACGGCGCGGGCTCGTCCTCATCGATCCGCCCTTCGAGGAGGAGCACGAGCTTGCGCGTATGGCCGAGGGGCTCGCGGAGGGATTGCGCCGGTTCGCAACCGGAGTATACGTCGCTTGGTACCCTATCAAGGACCCCAAGCCCGTCGCCGGCTTCCATCGCTCCGTTGCCGCCGTTGCGGGCCCCCGGCTGCTGCGCGCAGAGGTGATGTTGCGCCGCCCGGTCAACCTGGAGCGGCTCAACGGCTGCGGCCTCGTCGTGGCCAACCCGCCCCACACCTTGCAGGGCGATCTTGCCACTCTCCTGCCGGAGATCGCACGGCGCGTTGGCGACGGCGGCCACGGCCGTTTCCAGCTGGGGCCACCTATCGAAACGGCCGATGACACGAGCCACCGCAGATCGGCCACGCCTCGCGGGCGAAATCGCTCCGGCGCCTGAGGCGGAGGCGGTTTTGCCTTGCGCAGTGCACGGCGATCATCGATACTCCCGGCCAGTGCGGGGCGGCCTATCGGCCCCGGTCGAGACTATTGAGACTCTCTGAGATGACTTGCGCTGACGTACCGTCGTTGACTGCGCCTCACCTTCCCGGACATCGGATGAGTCTGCCTTGGCACCGCGCGCGCCGCGCAGTTGCTGACGCGCGCACCAATCGTATCTTTGCAATGGGCTAGGAGGCCTCGTATGCGGCAGAAGGGAACGGTGAAGTTCTTCAACCAGACGAAGGGGTTCGGCTTCATCACGCCGGACGACGGGGGGAAGGACGTGTTCGTGCATATCACCGCGGTCGAGCGATCCAATGTCGGTGCTCTTTCCGAGAATATGCGCGTCTCCTTCGAGACAGAGCCGGACAAGCGCGGCAAGGGCCCCAAAGCGGTGAACCTGCAGGCCGAGTGATCGGGCCTTGCGCCTTTCTTCGCCACCCATGTGCCCCGGAACGTCACCAGTGCGCCACGGGTGCGCAGGAATCAACCAACCGCGCGGTGGATGGCCGCCGCGCGGCAGTGTCCAACGCCCTCGATCTAAGGCAATCTCTCGCACCTGATCCACCAGTCTGAGGGAGATCCCGCGATGAGGACGAGCGTGTGTCTGGCCTTGGCCGCCGGTGCTCTGCTGGCAGCCGCTACGGTGGCCCAGGCCGAGTGCGTGAGCAAGGCCGGCAAGGGCACCGGCTCCAGCGACGATTCCGCGAAGTTCCAGGCCTGGGAGGCTGTCCTGCAGGGCACCGATTGGGGGTCCTGGGGCTCCTGGATGGCATCCAGCCAGACGGTCGGCGTGGCACCGGGCTACAAGGTGAGCAACCTGAGATCGCGCTGCTCGGCCGGTGGCTTCCTGGGCCGCGAGTGCGTGGTCGGCGCCAAGCTCTGCAAGTAGCCGCTGGCACTACGCCCTTCAGGCTCGATTTAGAGGGGCCGCAGACTGCTTCCAGCGGCGCTGAGCGGCAGGCCTTCCTTATGCTGCGATAACGGTTCCTTAATGAACGCGTCCGCTTGGTAGTCGTTAAGCAATCGCGCGGCCCACCGCCATTGGGCCGCGCCCAACCCGGAGTCACTGTGACCATGAAGTGCAAGAGCATGTTGGCGGGATTGGCCGCCTGCGCAGCGGCTGCCGTTGCTGGCGTCCCGGTAACCGGCGACGTCTTTGTTGGGAAGGCATACGCCCAGGCGAGCCAGCCCGGGAAGGCGCGCCCCGTCGCCGGACGCAGTGTCGAGCTGCGGCGCGGCGGCTACTATTCCTACGGCGTGCCGGAAGGCGCGCGCAGGTCCAATACGCATCTGGCTCCAATGGTCGACCTTCAGAGCCCGGCTGGACCGTTCGACAGCGGCTTCTTCTTCGACTCGGGGCTGAGGCCACACTGGTGGAACAACGCGCCTTATCCGAACTGAGAGGCGGGCCAGCCGGCTCGCACCGCTGCCTGGCGGTGCGTGCCCGGAAGCGGCCCTTCGGTACCAGGGGAGGATCTTTGCATGCGAGGAGGTTGCGCTTTCGTGACGGCGGTCTCCGTGCTCGCTGCCACCGCTTTGGTCACCACCATGGCCGAGGCGCGCTGCCGGCGGCTTTCCTTCTCGGTCAACGACTACGGCAAGGACGGCCCGACCCGGGATGCCCAGAACCTGCTCGACAAGTACATCGCCGACTGGACCAAGGCGCAGGGCATCAAGAGCTACACGGTGGGCAAGAAGGACGTGAGCTGCGAGCTGTTCCTGAACCTGGTCGTGGTCGACGAGCACACCTGCAAGGCCACCGCCCAGGTCTGCTGGCCCGACCCGTAGTGCGATGCCGCTTCGCAGCATCGCACGGTTCAGTCCTTGGCCCGCTCCACGTAGGAGCCGTCGGCGGTCATGACGACCACGCGGGTGCCGGCCGTGATGTGGGGCGGCACCATCACCCGCTGGCCGTTGGAGAGCAGCGCCGGCTTGTAGGACGACGAGGCGGTCTGGCCCTTCACCACTGGGTCGGCCTCCACCACCTCCAGCGTCACGCGCGCCGGGATCTCGGCGGACACCGGCACACCCTCGTGCAGGTTGAGCGTTACGGCCATGTTCTCCTGCAGATAGACCGACTGGTCGCCGATGATCTCCTTCGGCACGGTGATCTGGTCGTAGGTCTCGGGCTCCATCACGACGAAGCCCATGTCGTCCTCATAGAGATAGTTGTACGTCTTCTCCTCCAGGTAGGCGCGCTCCACCTGGTCCGTCGTGCGGTAGCGCTCGGTAATCTTCACCCCGTCCGAGATACGGCGCATGTCGAGGTGCGTGACCGGCGTGCCCTTGCCGGGATGGATGTTCTCGGCCTTCATCACGACAACGAGCCTGCCGTCGATGTCGAGCACGTTGCCTTTGCGCACCGAGCTTGCGATAACCTTCACCACCGCCGGTCACTCCCGCTTTCTGGCTGATGAGCCCTGGAAGCGCACCGGAAGGCCGCTGGCTCGCCAAATCGAAGATGGCCGCTTTCTACAGGCCTTTTCCCGCATCGCCAAGCCGCAACAGACGCCACAACGAACGCCACAAGTCCGCCGGGGCCGCCCTTGCCAGCACCCTCAGAGCCAAGCCCCTGGTGGCGTCCCGACCGGCATCGAGACCGGCGCCCGTTCCTGCTGGCGCGGGGGCGGATGCAAAGCGCCATCCGCGGCTGGTTCGAGGCCCGGGGCTTTGTCGAGGTGGAAACGGCCGCCCTGCAGGCATCGCCGGGCAACGAGACGCATTTGCACGCCTTCGCCACCGAGCTGGTCGGCTCCGGCGGAGAACGGCGGCCGCTCTACCTCCACACCTCGCCGGAATTCGCCTGCAAGAAGCTGCTGGCCGCCGGAGAGGAGCGGATCTTCACCTTCGCCCAAGTATTCCGCAATCGCGAGCGCGGGGCGCTGCACCACCCTGCTTTCACGATGCTGGAGTGGTATCGCGCCGGCGCGCCCTATGAGACGCTGATGGAGGACTGCGCCGGCCTGCTCAGGATCGCGGCGGAGGCCGTGGATGCATCGGCGTTCAGCTGGCGCGGCCGCAGCATCGACCCATTCGCAGCGCCCGAGCGGCTGGCGGTTGCCGAAGCCTTCCAGCGGCATGCGGGCATCGATCTGTCGGCCACCCTCGGGGGCTCCGAGCCGGACCGCAACACGCTGGCCCGCGCGGCCGAGGCTGCCGGCATCAGGACTGCCGCCGACGACACCTGGGGCGACATCTTCAGCCGCATCCTGGTGGCCAAGGTGGAGCCCACCCTCGGCTGCGGCCGCGCCACGCTGCTCACGGAGTACCCCGCGCATCTCGCCGCGCTGGCCCGGCCCAAGCCTGGCGACGCGCGCGTGGCCGAGCGGTTCGAGCTGTACGCCTGCGGCGCCGAGCTGGCCAACGCCTTCGGCGAGCTGACCGATCCCTCCCTGCAGCGCCTCCGCCTGGAGGCGGAGATGGCCGAGAAGCAGCGCCGCTACGGCGAGCGCTATCCCATCGACGAGGATTTCCTGGCCGCGCTCGCGCACATGCCGCCCGCCGCCGGCGCCGCCCTCGGTTTCGATCGGCTGGTCATGCTGGCGACCGGCGCGAGCCATATCGAGCAGGTCGTCTGGACGCCGATCCAATAGGTGCAATCGCGTCAACCGGAGTGCGCAGGCTGGAGCAAGCACCCGCACAATAGCCGCGGATCAGGTCCGGGGCGCCAACCGCGCCATCCGAGCTTCAGCCCTCCAACTCACCGTGTCCTGATCTGCCCTACATCCGACACGCTGCTGCACCAGAAGGCGCGAGCGGCAAGTCCAGCGGGCGGCCGGCAGGCGCGCTTGCTGAAAATCGAAGGAGCACAAGCCTTGCTAGAGCTGCTCAGACAGCTGCAGCCGCGCGGGCCAATGCTCTTGGGCTGCGGCATGCTGGCCATGGCGGGCCTGGCGGTCGCGGTGGGGACGGATCGCAACGGCGCGATCGGCTTTGGCGCGACCGGAGCGTTGCTGCTCTGTCTCGGCGCTCTTACCTGGCTCGCCAGGCGCGGCTCGCGCCAACCGCCCGCTGCGCCAAATCCCGAGACAACGATCGCAGCGGTGTGCTGGGTGGCGTTGTACGGGGTCGCTCTGGCAGCCATCCTGACCGAGCCGGCGATATTGCACGGCGCATTCGGCACCCAGGCATTTCAG
>DATMZP010000731.1:0-3083 GCA_035573595.1 Hyphomicrobiaceae bacterium | reverse complement strand
CGCTGAGTCTTGCGGCTGATGAATACCGACACCGGCGCCAGGGCCGCCAGCTTCGCCTCGTCCTCGGCGGTGGTCGCGGCCTCGCGTGCCGTCTTGGCCTCCGCACGCGCGGCGACGACCGCGTCGATCTTGGGTTTGGCCGCCGCGTAGATGGCATCGATCTCGGCCTGCGCGGCGGCGAGGCGCTCCTGCGCCTTGGCCTTGGCCGCCTTCAAAATCTCGGCGTCCTTGGAGGAGACCTTGCCCTGGAGCAGCGCATCGGCCTCCCTGATGATCGCCTCGGCCGGCCGCTTGGAGGCCTCGACCACCTCCAGCTTCTCCGGGTCGTCACCGGCCTCATCCCGCGCCCGGCTCAGGGCACGCCTGGCCTGCCTCAGTCTCTCCGCCGCGGCTTCCGCGGCGGCGGCCTTGTCGACGGCGATCGCCCGGCGCGAGGCCTGCGGCCGGAAGACCGCAGTCTCGACGCGTGCCTCGAGAGGGGCGGCCGGCCTGAACAGGGCCGGATGGGCGAAATCCACCGGGGCCACGTCGTCGCGCGCCACCACCACCCTCAGGCCCCTGCGGCTCATCTCGAACAGCCGCCCCGCGAAGTCGTAGGGCAGCCGGATGCAGCCGTGCGAGGCCGGGTGGCCCGGCAGTGCCCCCGCATGCAGCGCGATTCCCGACCAGGTGATGCGCTGCATGAAGGGCATCGGGGCGTTCTCATAGAGGTTGGAGAAATGCTGCCTCTTCCTCTCGATGACGCTGTAGAGCCCGGCCGGCGTCTCGTATCCGACCTGGCCGGTGGACACGGGCGCCTCCAGCATCCGGCCGCGTGCGTCGTAGATGGTGACCTTCTGGCGGCTCAGCGCGACGACGGCCATGACCGGCGCGCCCGAGCCGGGGGACGGCCCGGCGGCGGTCGCCGGTCGGGCCGGGCCCACGGCGGCGAGTGCCAACGCCACGGCAAGCACGCCAAGATGCAATTGCTTCAAACGCTTAAGCATTCGTCAACGCCCGCTGCTGCAGACAATGAACCCACTTGCTTCGTAGCATCGAACAATTCGGCCACGGAAGGCACAGCGACATCCGTTTGGCCTGAAAGCGCTTGCGCAGATGCCGGCGGGTCACACTTTCGCCGTGTTCGCCGAGGCTGGCTGCCGCCGCCGTCCCACGCGCGGCCAGCTTGCCAAGGCTCGCCGGGGCTGGGACATTAAAGGCTTGTCATTTGACTTGAGGCCCCACTCGGCCAACAAGAGCGATACATCCATGACCACTGCGCAACGCCCGCCTTTGCGACCGATACGGCTTCGGCCCTCGCCAGGCGTAGCCCCGGCTTCGCGCTCAGGAGTTGCTGCACCATGTGGACCCCAGGCAAGCGCCTCTCCGTCCTCGCTCTCGCCCTCATGCTGATCGCCCAAGCCGTTCCAACGGCCCACGCCGCCGCAGCCAAGACCGTGAGCGAGTTCAAGCTCGCCAACGGCCTCACCCTCATCGTCGTCCCCGACCACCGGGCGCCGGTGGTCACCCATATGGTCTACATCCGCGCCGGCGCCGCCGACGAGCCGCCGGGGGTGTCGGGCATCGCCCATTTCCTCGAGCACCTGATGTTCAAGTCCACCGAGAAGCTCGCCAACGGCGAGTTCTCGGCCATCGTGTCGCGGCTCGGCGGCCAGCAGAACGCCTTCACCAGCTCCGACTACACGGCCTACTTCCAGCGCGTCTCCAAAGCCCATCTCAAGACCATGATGGAGATGGAGGCCGACCGCATGGTGAACCTGCGGCTCGAGCCCAAGGAGGTGGATACCGAGCGGCAGGTCATCATCGAGGAGCGCCGGGTGCGCACCGAGAACGTGCCCTCCAGCATCCTCGCCGAGCAGATGTCGGCGACGCTCTACCAGAACCATCCCTACCGCATCCCGGTGATCGGCTGGATGCACGAGATGGCCAAGCTCTCGCGCGAGGACGCGCTCACGTTCTACAAGCGCTTCTACGCCCCCAACAACGCCATCGTGGTGGTGACGGGCGACGTTGAGCCCGAGGAGGTGAGGGCGCTGGCCGAGGCCACCTACGGCCGGCTGCCGGCCAATCCGGCCGTGGCCCCGCGCGTGCGCCCGCAGGAGCCCGAGCAGCGCGCCCCGCGCCGGGTGGAGCTCAAGGACCCCCGCGCCGGCAACGCCTCGGTGCGGCGCTACTACCTGGCCCCGGCGATGACCACGGCCCCGCCCGGCGAGGCCGAGGCGCTCTATCTCTTGATGAAGATCGCGGGCGGCGGCGGCACCAGCCGGCTCTACCAGTCGCTCGTGGCGCAGGAGAAGGTCGCCTCCAGTGCCGGCGGCTGGTACTCGGGGCTCAGTCTCGACAGCGGCTCCATCGGCCTCTACGCGGTGGCCGCCGAGGGCGTGCCGCTCGACAAGGTCGAGAAGTCCATGGACCGGGTCGTCGCCGAGTTGCGCGACAAGGGCGCCACCCAGGCCGAGCTCGACCGCGCCAAGAAGCAGTTCCTGGCCGAGTTCGTGTACGAGCTGGACAGCCAGGAATCGCTCGCCCGCCGCTACGGCGGGGGCCTGGCGCTCGGCCTCAAGGTCGAGGACATCGACCGTTGGCCCGAGACCATCGCCAAGGTCACCCTCGCCGACCTCAAGCAGGCCGCAGCCAAGCACTTCGATCTGCGCCGCTCCGTCACCGGCACGCTGGTGCCGGTGAATCCGGAGCCCGAGAACGTCGCCGCGCCGGCGACGGCTCCGGCCGGCCGTCCGGGCGTACCCGCCACCGCCGGGGCTCCCGGCCGGGAGACGCGCTGATGACGATGGCAACCACGACGTTCGGCCCCAAGGCGCAAGGCGGGCGCATCCGCTCCTGGCTCGGAGTGGTGCTCTCGACGGTCATGCTGGCGGCGCTGTCACTGTTTCCCAACGAGGCGCACGCCATGAAGGTGCAGGAGGTCAAAAGTCCGGGCGGCATCAATGCCTGGCTGGTGGAATCCAACACCGTCCCGCTGATCGCCATGCGCTTCGCCTTCGACGGCGGCGGCAGCACGCAGGACCCGGACGGCAAGGAGGGCGTCGCCAACTTCCTCGCCAGCATGCTCGATGAAGGCGCGG
>DATMZP010000730.1:0-8393 GCA_035573595.1 Hyphomicrobiaceae bacterium | reverse complement strand
GCTGAAGAAGCATGGGGAGAGGGAGAAGCGGCCATCACCCGCTCGATGGCGTCGACGATACCCTGGTAGCCGGTGCAGCGGCACAGGTTGCCGCTCATATCGTGGCGGATCTCCTGGCGCGACAGCCCGCCCTTCCGCCGCACCAGGTCGCGGGCGGCGACCAGCATGCCGGGGGTGCAGTAGCCGCACTGCAGGGCGTGCGCCTCGGTGAAGGCGCGGCGAAGCTTCGCCATCAGCGGGTCGTCGTCGAAGCCCTCGATGGTGCGCACTTTGGCGCCATCGCAGGTGACCGCGTAGGTGATGCACGAGCGGGCGATCTCGCCGTCGATCTCCACAGTGCAGGCGCCGCAGATGCCGTGCTCGCAGCCGAGATGCGTTCCGGTCAGGAGCAGGTGCTCGCGGATGAAATCGGCCAGGCTGGTGCGCGGCGCCACCTCCGCCTGCACCGGGCGCCCGTTCACGATGAGCGCGATCCTCATACGGCGAAGGCCTCGTCGTAGGCGCGCTTCAGGGCCGCCGCATGGAGAGCCCGCGCATAGCCGTCGTCGCCGGCGTGGTTTCGGAGCTGGTCCGCCGCTGTCAGGATGCCTTTCGCCTCCTCGAGGGTCATGGCTGCGCTTGGCCAATCCACCTTCCGCATCTCGATCAGCACTGGAGGGCCGCTCGTCGGACCCACGACAGCAGCCAGGTAGGCCTGCTGCGGAATCGCAACGACGACAGCGATGGCATCGGCGAACTCACCCGTCTTGCGGCAGATCTTGTGGAAGCCGAAGCGCGCTTCGAGCGGGAATCTCGGAATCCGGATACCCGTGAGCAACTCACCGGGCGCGAGCTGCGTCTCCATTGCGCCGCGTACGAAGGCCGACACCGGGACGCGGCGGCTTCCTCCAGGACCAGCCACCAGCGCATCGGCGCCCAGCGCCGTCAGGCCGGCGAGCCAGTCGGCGGAGGGATCTGCGTGGGCGAGGCTGCCGCCGATGGTGCCGCGGGTGCGCACCGCCCGGTAGGCAATGCCGCGGGCGACGCGGGAGAGGAATCCGCCGGTGGGGTCGGGGATGCGGCCGTCCTCGATGGCGGCGTGGGTGACGGTGGCGCCGATGGTCACAGCGTCCTTGTCCTCGCTCACCGCGGCCAGCTCGGGGATGCGGGTGATATCGACCAAGAGGCCCGGTTGCGCCAGGCGCAGGTTGAGCATGGGGCCCAGCGTCTGGCCGCCGGCGAGCACCTTGGCGCCGGGCGGGCCGTTGAGCGCGCCCAGCGCCTCGGCGACGGTGGCGGGGCGGACGTAGTCGAAGGCAGCGGGCTTCATGCGAGTGCCGCTTCCGCGCGTGGGCGCGCCCGCGCGATCGCCTCGACGATCCGGCGGGGGGTGATGGGAGACACGAGCAGCTCGGCACCCAGCTCCTTGAGCGCGTCGTTGACGGCGTTGGTGATGGCTGCCGGCGGGGCGATGGCGCCACCCTCGCCGATACCCTTCTGGCCGAAGCGGGTGTAGGGCGACGGCGTCTCCATGTGCAGGATGCGGACCTCCGGCACCTCCGCGGGGCCCGGCAGCATGTAATCCGACAGGGTGGAGGCGAGCGGCTGCCCCTGCGCGTCGTAGGGCATCTCCTCGTAGAGCGCCGTGCCGATGCCCTGCGCGGTGCCGCCCAGGATCTGGCCGTCCACGATCATCGGGTTCACCAGCACCCCGCCGTCTTCCACCACCACATAGTCGAGGAGCTCCAGCTCCCCCGTCTGCGTATCCACGGCCACCACGGCAGCATGGGCCGCGTAGCTGAACGTGCCGGTGTCCCGCTTGGCCTTGTAGCCCGCCGTCAGCTCGAGCCCGCCCGGGTTGAGATCGGGCGGCAGGTCCTGCGGCCGGCGGTACCAGGTCCGGGCCACCTCGGCGACCGCGATGCGGCCGGACGGACCGACGACGGCGCCGTCCTCGATGCGCACCTCCTCGCGGCGCGCCTGCAGGAGCCTGGCACCCAGGTCCAGCACGCGGTCGGCCAGCGCCTCGCAGGCGGAGGCGACGGCGCCGCCCGACATGATCATCGAGCGTGAGCCCCAGGTGCCGGTGGAATAGGGCGTGGCGGCGGTGTCGCCATGGATGAGGCGGATGCGGTCGTGCGGAACGCCGAGGATAGAGTGGGCGACCTGGGAAAGTGTGGTCTCCAGGCCCTGGCCGTGACTGTGGGCGCCGATCCTCAGCTCCAGGGCGCCGTCCGGCGTAAAGCGGGCCTGGCACTGCTCGTAGCCCGGCACGAACGGGATGCCCCAGGCGGCATAGACGCTGGTGCCGTGGCCGGCCTGCTCGGCGTACATGGCGAAGCCCACACCGATGCGCCGGCCGTCACGCTCTCCCTCGCGCTGGCGGGCGCGGACCTTGTCAAGGCCGATGGCATCGACGGCGCGGCGCAGGGCCTCGGGGTAGTCGCCGGAGTCGAAGTGGCGCTTGGCGATATTGTCGAACGGCATCTGCTCGGGCCGCACCAGGCTGTTGAAGCGCAGCTCGGTCGGCTCGATGCCGAGCTTGCGGGCCAGTGCGTCCAGCGTCACTTCCAGCGCAAAGCACACGCCGGTGCGGGCCACGCCGCGGTAGGGGAGGATGGGTGGCTTGTTGGTGGCGACCGACCAGGTGCGGCAGCGGTAGTGCGGGAAGTCGTAGAGGCCGGGCAGGATCGAGCCGATCTGGCCAGCCTCCAGGCATGCCGAGAACGGATAGGCCGAGTACGCGCCGGAATCGACGGTGGCCTCGCAATCGAGTGCCAGCAGGCGGCCCTGGGCATCGGCGTAGGCAGTGAGGATGTAGTGGTGCTCGCGGCAGTCGGCGCCGGCGATGAGATTCTCGCGCCGGTCCTCCAGCCAGCGCAGCGGCACGCCCAGCCGGCGCGTGGCCCAGGCAAGCGCCACCTCCTCGGGCAGCAGAATGCCCTTGTAGCCGAAGCCGCCGCCCACATCGGGCGCGACCACGCGGATAGCTCCCTCGTCCAACCTGAGGCACTCGGCGAGGCCGGAGCGGACGATGTGAGGTTGCTGCGTCGAGCTGTAGACGACGATCTGGCCGAGCCTCGCATTCCAGTCTGTCACCACGCCGCGCCCCTCCAGTGGACACATGGCCTGGCGGGCGGTGCGCAATTCGCGGGTGACCGAGACCGCGGCCCCAACTTTTACCGCCTCCTTGACGGCCTCGAAATTCACGTCGGTGAAGGTGGTGAGGAACAGGTTGTCGCCCCACTGCTCATGCACCAGCGGTGCACCGGGCCGGCGGCCCTGCAGCATGTCGTGCACCGCTGGCAGCGGCTCGAGATCCACCTCGATCTCGGCAGCCAGGTCCTCCGCCTCGGCGCGCGTCGGCGCCACGCACAGCGCGACCGCCTCGCCGACGTAGCGGACTTTTCCAATGGCCAGGATGGGCTGCACGGACGACTTGAAGCCCGGCAGGGCAGTGTCGGCGCGGATCGGCGCGACGCCTTGCAGATCCTCGGCGACGAGGACGCGGTCGCGCAGCGCGGGCGGGATGTTGATTGCCTTGATGCGGGCGTGGGCGAGCGGGCTGCGCAGGAACGCCACCTCCTGCATGCCGGGCAGGCGGATGTCGCCGACATACTCGCCGCGCCCTCGCATGAAGCGGTCGTCCTCCTTGCGCAGGAGGCGCGCGCCGATGCCCTCGCCAGTCACGTGCTCCATCGTCGGGCCGGACCCCTCGCCTCCAACCTCTCGGTCGTGCCTCTGCGTCGTGCGCGGGGATCTGACCCCGGTTAAAGTCGTCCTATTATTAGGACAAGCGGTCGCCGATGCAATGCGGCGCGGCGGACGGATGAGCGGTGAGATGGTGAGTGGTGAGTTTGGATTTGTGCTTGAGGCGAGCGTCAGATCCTGCTGCTCCGGCAGGGAAGCTCATCCCTCACCCCCGGCGGATCAGGTGCCGTCCTGCGGGATCAGCTCGATGTTGAGGCGCACGTAGTCGCCGGGGTAGGTGATCTCGCCGACGTAGATCACCACGCCGTCCTTGTCGGCGACGATGCAGCGCGCTTCCGCCGTGGGGGCGTTGAGGGGAATCCCCAGGTGCTGTGCGGTGTCGAGGTCGGCGGCTCCGACGACGACGGTCTGGTGGGCGCGGGCGATCCCCAGGCCCTTCATCTCGGAGAGCACGGCCAGCGCCACCCGCGAGGCGAACGCCTTGGACGCCCTGGCGTGGACGTGCTTCGCCACGTGCACCCGGGCGTAGGCATAGGGCTTGCTGTCGCGCTTCTGGACGCTGCGGATGGCGACGTAGGCGGGCGCGGCAACGCCGTCGTCCTCCCCGATGCGGGGCGCGGTGCCGGCTTCCGCCGGCAGCTGTTGCGGGACATGGTCGCGGATGGGAGCGATCAGGCTCTCCCAGTCGGTCGCGAGCTGCAGCCAGCGGTCGTGCTCCACCGTCTTGGTGACGAAGGTGCCGCGGCCCTGGTGGGACTTGAGCAGGCCCTCGCTCTGGAGCAGCTCGATGGCCTGGCGCACGGTGACACGCGCCACGTCGAACTCGCGCTCCAATTCCTCCAGCGTGGCGATCTTGTCGCCCACCGCCCAGCGGCCGTCGCGGATGCGCCGGCGCAGCGCCGAGGCTACCTGCAGGTAGCGCGGCACGCGGCTGTCGGCCTCGTGGCCGGGGACGGCGATGCGGGCGCGGTTGGCCATGACTCTCCGGGATTCCTATGTGTCCTGCTCGCGACCTGGCGGCGCGAGCTGCGTTGTGTGCGGGAAGGATGCCCGCAGGTCAAGCACGCTGCTCACCAATCAGGCGGCTCCCTGGGCGGATCGTGGGCGCTGACGACGCCGCCGACGAGGTTGGCGCGCAGCAGCACCGCCTCGTCCAGGGCGGGCTGTGAGCGCGCGGAAACGACCTGCCTGGGCAGTGCCTCGAGACGGGCGGCGAGCTCGCGATGCGCAGCCTCGGCCTCTGTCACGCTGACGGCCACGAAAGCCAGCCTGGCGCCGGGCGCGAGGCGGCCCGTCGCGGGCAGGTCGGCGGCGATGACGGTGGCGATCTTGGGGTAGCCGCCGGTGGTCTGGCGGTCGGCGAGAAGGATGATAGGCAGGCCGTCGCCTGGGACCTGGACGGAGCCCGGCGCGGTGCCGTCGGAGGCGATGTTGAAGCCGTCGCTGTGCTCCAGGGTGGCGCCTTCGAGGCGCATGCCCATGCGGTCGGAGGCCGGCGAGACAGTGTAGATGCTCTCCAGGAAGGTGCGCCTGCCGCGCGCGGTGAAATGGTCGTCCTGCGGGCCAAGCACGACGCGGATGCGCTGTGGCGGCGCCAGATCCAGGGCGGGAAACATGGACTCCGCACGGTCCTTGGCGTGCGCCTGGCGCAGGGGCAGAAGGTCGCCGGCGCGCAGCGGCCGCCCGGCGAAGCCGCCAAGGCCGGCGCGGGCATAGGTCGATTGGCTGCCAAGGGCAGGAGCCACGTCGAAGCCGCCCTCGACCGCGAGGTAGCCGACCGCGCTTCCCGAAAGGCCGCCCACGCGCAGCACCTCACCTTGGCGCAGGCGCACGCTTTGAAGGGGCGGAAGACGGGTAGCCCCCGACGCGCGTTCTCCGCGAAGGGCCTCGATTGCCGTCGCGCCACCGGCGAAAGCGAGGCGCGCGCTCTCGGCCTCCACCGCCAGAGTCGGGCCGTGGTAAGCGATCTCCAGGGCTCCTGCTCCCGGCGGATTGCCGGCCAGCGCGTTGGCGGCGGCCAGGGCAACCGCGTCGAGGGCGCCGGACACGGGGATGCCGAGGCTCTGATAGCCGCGCCGGCCCAGGTCCTGCAGCGTCGTCATCAGGCCAGGGGCGAGAACCCGCAACGCTGGCTTCATGCTGCCGCGCCCGCTGCCGCAAGGTGCTCCTCCGGTTGCAGCCGCAGCGCTCCGCTGGCGCTTCGCCTGGCCAGGGCCTCGTAATCGCCAAGGGTGATCGGCACGAAGCGCACCTGGTCGCCGGCGGCGAGGGTGGCGGGAGGATCGCGCTGCAGGTCCCACAGGGGCGCGGGCGTGCGACCGATGAGATGCCATCCGCCAGGGCTCTGCAGGGCATAGACGGCTGTCAGCGTGGTGGCAACGGCAACCGAGCCGGCCGGTACCGCGGTGCGCGGCGTGTCGCGGCGCGGCAGCTCCAGCTCCGGCGGCAGATCGCCGAGGTAGGGATAGCCGGGCAGGAAGCCCACCATGTAGACGTGATAGGTCACGCCGCTGTGGCGCTCCACCACCTGTTCGGGGGAGAGGCCCGTGCGCGCCGCCACCTCGGCGAGATCGGGGGCGAGGCTGTCGTGGTAGCAGGTCGGCAGGTGCCAGAGACGGCCCGCGATCTGAGCCGCGTCGAGGCCCGACAGGAGGGGCGCCAGGCGCCGCTTCAGGTCGCTCTGCGGTACGGTCAGGGGGTCATAGTGGATCATGAGGGATCGGAAAGTGGGGACCACCTCGACGATACCGGCCACCGCCGCGGCTTTCACGCGCGCGGCGAGCGCCAGCACCAGCTGGCTGACGCGGCGGTCCACCCGGTCGCCCAGCTCGATGGCGAGCGCGGTGTCGCCGCACGAAAGGAATCGGACGCTGTGGCTCATTCCATCACACCGATCGGCATTTTTACCTCTCCGCGGTGCAACGGCGCCAGGCTCCGATGGTCTGACGCCCGCGCTTGTATGGTCTTCCTATAGATAGTACCATCTTACCGCGTCAGGTCGAATGGGGTGCGCATGAGCAGGCAGATCAATCTCAACGCTGACATCGCCGAGGGGTGGGGTGCCTACGATATCGGCAACGATGCCGAGCTCATGAAGATCATCAAGTCCGCCAGCGTCGCCTGCGGATTCCACGCCGGCGACCCCAACACCATGTACCGGCTCTGCATGCTGGCAAAGCAGGAAGGGGTGAGCGTGGGCGTGCATCCCGGCTTCAACGACCTCTGGGGCTTCGGCCGGCGGCGCATCCAGATGAAGCCCGGCGACCTGGAATACATGACCGCCTACCAGATCGGCGCCCTGCAGGGCATGGCGGCCTACGCCGGCCTGAAGGTGACGCATTTGAAGCCGCACGGCGCGCTCAACAACATGGCGGCCGAGGACGAGGACTACGCCATGGCCATCGGCCGGGCGATCAAGACAGTCGACAAGGACATCGTCTACGTGGCGCCGTTCAACTCCGAGATGGAAAAGGCGGCCGAGAAGCTGGGCCTGCCGCTGGCGCGCGAGGGCTTTGCCGACCGGCAGTACAACGACGACGGCACGCTGGCCTCGCGCTCCATCCCCGGCACGGTGCTGAAAGACCCGGCCGCCGCCGCCGAGCAGGTGCTACGCATGGTGCTGCAGGGAGAGATCGTGTCCCGCTCCGGCAAGATCGTGAAGGCCGACATCCACACCATTTGCGTGCACGGCGACGAGGCCACAGGCGTGGCGGTGGCCCGCGGCGTGCGCGACGCCCTGGAGAAGGCCGGCGTCGCCGTGGTGCCCCTGCCCGAGATGAAACTGTGAGCGAACGTGCGCCAGCGCTGCAGACGACCTCGCACTGGAAATGGAGCGAGGGGCGTGCCGCGGCGTCCCCTCCCCCCTTGTGGGGGAGGGACAGGGTGGGGGGGAATCTCGGCAGCAGGGGTCAGCCCCCTCGCCACCAGCGTCTTGTGAAGACCCATGCGGCAGAGGCGAGGGGCCTGACCCCTTTGTGGTTCCCCCCACCCCTAGCCCCTCCCCACAAGGGGGAGGGGAACCCCGTTGCGCCTCGATCGAGCGAAGTCGTTTCACCTGCCGCGGATGGGCGTGAGGCTGGTCAGCTCTTTCTCCAGATCGTCGGGAAGGCGAAGTGAGCGGGAAGCCTACGATCGCCATCGTCGGCGGCACCGGGGCGCTGGGCAGCGGGCTGGCCAGGCGCTGGGCGGCCGCGGGATACGAAATTGTCATCGGCTCGCGCACGGCCGACAAGGCGAAGGCGGCGGCGCCTAGGATTGCGTCCGGCGCGGCCGTGTGTGGCGCCAACAATGCTGCGGCGGCCCAGGCGGGCGATGTGGTGCTGCTCGCAGTGCCGTGGGCCAGTCACGCGGAGATCCTCGACGAAATCAAACCGCACGTGGCGGGCAAGATCGTGATCGACGCGACGGTGCCGCTGGTGCCGCCCAAGGTGGCGCGCGTGCAGGTGCCGGTCGAGACATCCGCGGCCCTCGCGGCGCAGAAACGGCTGGGTGAGACTGCGCGGGTGGTTGCCGCTTTTCACAATGTTGCAGCCAGCAAGTTGCAGACCGGGGAGGAGATCGATTGTGATGTCCTCGTCTTCGGGGACGCCCCCGACGACCGCGCCGCCGTGATCGCGCTGGTGGAGGCGGCCGGGCTGCGCGGCATTCATGCGGGGCCGCTCGTCAATGCGGTGGCGGCGGAGGCGCTCACCGCGGTGCTGATC
>DATMZP010000729.1:0-3431 GCA_035573595.1 Hyphomicrobiaceae bacterium | reverse complement strand
CTACGGATCGCCTACAACTCATGTCGCAACCGCCATTGCCCCAAGTGCCAGGGCGCGGCGGCGAAGGACTGGCTCGCCACCCGCGAGGCCGATCTGCTGCCGGTCGGCTATTTCCATCTGGTCTTCACGCTGCCAGGCCAGATCGCTCCAATCGCCTACCAGAACAAGGCAGTGGTCTACGACCTGCTGTTCCGCACCGCGGCCGAGACGCTGCTCACCATCGCTGCCGATCCTCGGCATCTGGGCGCCCACATCGGCATCACCGCCGTGCTCCACAGCTGGGGCTCGGCGATGACCCACCATCCGCATGTACATATGATCGTGCCAGGCGGCGGCATATCGCTCGATGGTTCGCACTGGGTGCGCTGCCGACCCGGCTTCCTCTTACCAGTGCGCGTATTGTCCCGTCTGTTCCGGCGGCTCTTCTTGGCACAGCTCGCCGACGCCCACGCGGAGGGCCAGCTGGCGTTCTTTGGCGAGATCGAGGGCCTACGTTGCCGGAAGGCCTTTGTCGCCCACCTCGCGCCATTAAGCAGAAAGAACTGGTTCGTCTATGCCAAGGCACCCTTCGCCGGACCCGAGGCGGTGCTCGCCTATCTCGCCCGCTACACCCACCGCGTCGCCATATCCAACAGTCGCCTCCTCGCTCTCGATGAGCGTGGCGTAACCTTCCGCTACAAGGATTATCGCCGCAACGGGCGAGAGCGGTTCCGCACGATGACGCTGGCGCCCAATGAATTCATCAGGCGCTTCCTGCTGCACATTCTGCCGAAGGGCTTTCATCGCATCCGCCACTACGGATTGCTCGCCAGCGCCACCTGCAAGGCAAACATCGCTCGCGCCAAACAACTGATCGCCACGCCCTTGCCGTCGATCGGCCCATCTGCGGAGCATGAGACCGCGGGCGCCGCCGACGATCGCCCGTCATGCCCTTGCTGCGGCGGCCGCATGATCATCGTCGAGAGCTTCGGACCCGGCGGCGGACCTCGCGCCCCGCCCTCGCCGCAAGCCGGGGTCGGGACCGCAATGCCATGACACCCATCACCGCCTCTTCACAGCTGCTGCCCACCGGAGAACCGCGCCCCCGGCATTGCACCGCTGGCGCCCCGCCGTCCCCGAAGCCACCTCTTACACCTTCAATCAGCCCACAATCGCCCCGTCGATCGCCGCCACGACGACGATCCTGGCACTGCGATCGTCAATCCGATGCCAACTTCGCCGGCCAGCGCATCTCCTACCCAAGCCGCCGCCCCGTCAAATCCCCATAGACCGCAACCGCCCTCACGGCCCCCCGCGGGTTCCTTCCTGGGGGGCTTTCGGACGCCGGCCCAGTGCGCGCGGATAGCTCACCACGGGCCGGCATCCGAAACCCTTCACCTGAACGGTCACTCAACCTTCGTACTTGGAATGGCCCTTGTTGTGCAGGGTTTCGGATACCGGCCGGTTGATGATCTATCCGCCAGTGCTGATGGCCGGTGTCCGAAAGCCTTCAGGGAAGGAACCCGCGGGGGGCGGGGTTGGCGGTCTGCTATCTATGGGAATTTGCCGGGGCAGCGTCTTGGGTAGGGGCTGCACTGGCCGTCGTAATGGGCGACGGACCGACGATCGGGGTCGGGGATTTTGTCGCCGCGCCGGCCGTTGGCGGGGTGTTTTTGGCATGATCGAGGGCGTCGCACGTGCCCGGGGAGGCCGCGGTCAATAGTGCTGCGATGCCGGAGGCGAGGTTTCCCGGGAGGTGGGTGGCGCGATGAGGCGGTGACGGGGGTCATGGCATCGCGGTCCTGACCCCGGTATCGGGCGACGGCGGGGCGCGGGGTGCAGCGGCGCGCTCGAAGGTCCCGACGATAATCATGCGGCCACCGCAACAAGGGCATGGCGGGCGATGGTCTGCTGCGGCGCCGGCGGCTGGGTCCGCCTCGTCGCGCTCCACCGGCGGATCGGTCACCGGCACGGACATGGCGATCAGTTCTCTGGCACGCGGGATATTCTTGTTGCGGGTGGCGCTGGCGAGCAGCCCGTAGTGACGGATGCGGTGGAACCCCTTTGGCAGGACGTGGAGCAGGAAGCGCCTGATGAACTCGTCGGGGGCAAGCGTCATGTTGCGCAACCGCGCCCGCCCGTCGCGGCGGTAGTCCTTATAGCGGAAGGTCACGCCGCGTTCGTCGAGGCCGAGCAGGCGGCTATTGGAGATGGCGACACGGTGAGTGTATCGGGCGAGATAGGCGAGCACCGCCTCGGGGTCGGCGCAGGGCGGTGGCTTGGCGTAGAGGAACCATTTCTTCCTCCTGAGCGGGGCCAGATGTGCGGCAAAGGCCTCTCGGCGACGCAGGCCTTCGAGCTGGTCGAAGAACACCAGCCGGCCCACCGCGTGGGCGTCGACGAGACCGGCCAGGAAGAGCCGCCGGAACAGGCGGGAGAGCACCCGGACCGGTAAGAAGAAGCCGGGTCGGCAGGGCACCCAGCGCGTTCCGTCGAGCGATATCCCGCCGGCCGGCACGATCATGTGGAGATGGGGGTGATGGGTCATCGCCGAGCCCCAGCTGTGGAGCACGGCGGTGAAGCCGAGGTGGGCGCCCAGGTGTCTGGGATCGGCGGCGATGGTGAGCAGCGTCTCGGCCGTCGCGCGGAACAGCAGATCGTAGACCACCGCTTTGTTCTGATAGGCGATCGGGGCGATCTCGGCCGGCAGGGTGAAGATCACGTGGAAGTAGTCGACCGGCAGCAGATCGGCCTGGCGCGCGGCGAGCCAATCCTTCGCCGCCGCGCCCTGGCACTTGGGGCAATGGCGGTTGCGGCAGGAGTTGTATGAGATCCGGCTGTGGCCGCAATCCCGGCAGCGCTCGACATGACCACCCAGGGCGGCCGTACGGCAGTGCTCGATGGCCGACATCACCTGGAGTTGGCCCAGGCTCACATGCCCGGCATTGGCACGGCGCCAGGCGGCGCCAGGCTGACGAAAGACGTCGGCGACCTCCAGCCTCGGGCGGCTCACCGCCGCCGGGCTAGGCTCCGGGTCTCGGCCTCCCCGGGGGCAGCCGCGTGAGCCGGTCGAGCGGGCTGGTCACGTTGCGGATCGTAGTGTTGGCGACGCGGGTGTAACGGGCCGTGGTGTCGAGCTTGGCATGGCCGAGCAGCACTTGGATGACGCGGATGTCGGTGTCGTGTTCCAGCAGGTGGGTGGCGAAGCTGTGCCGCAGCGTATGCGGCGACACTCGCTTCCTGATCCCGGCGGCCTCGGCGGCGGCGTGGACGGCGCGGTTGAGCTGGCGGGTCGAGAGCGGCTCGATCGGGTTGCGGCCCGGAAACAGCCAGCCCCGCGGCAGCAATACGCCGCGGCGCCGGCCTTCCATCTGTGGACGCCCCCTTCCAGGCAAGGGAAAACGTTGGGATCGTTGCTGCGCGTGGTCGGATGCTGTCATCTGTCCGGCCTT
>DATMZP010000728.1:0-7223 GCA_035573595.1 Hyphomicrobiaceae bacterium | reverse complement strand
CATCAGCTACGCCGAGGCGGCGCGGGCGGTGAACGGCATCGCCCAGTCGCTGCTCGACCGCCGGCTGGGGCCGGAGCGGCCGGTGGTGATCCTGGCCGACAACGGCATCGACCATGCGCTCATGATGCTGGGCGCCCTGCACGTGGGCGCGCCGGCGGTGCCGGTCTCAACGGCCTACGCGCGGCTGAGCCAGGATTTCGGCAAGCTGCGCTACATCCTGGGCCTGGTCCAGCCGGGGCTGATCTACTTCGACGAGGCGGAGCGCTACACCAAGGCGCTGGCGACGCTGGGGGTGCCCGCGGGCGTGGAGATCGTAGCGAGCCGGGGCAATCTCGGCGGCGTGGCGCCTGTAACGCCGCTCTCGGCGCTCGCCGAGGTGCGGCCGACGCCGGCGGTGGATGCGGCCTTCGCCAGGGTCGGGCCTGACACGGTGGCCAAGCTCCTGTTCACCTCCGGCTCCACCGGCCAGCCCAAGGGGGTCATCAACACCCAGCGCATGCTGTGCTCCAACCAGGAGATGATCGCGCAGGCCTGGACGTTCGTCGCAGAGCGCCCCCCGGTGCTGGTGGACTGGCTGCCGTGGAGCCACACCTTCGGCGGCAACTTCAACGTCAACCTAGTGCTGCGCAACGGCGGCACCTTCCATATCGACGAGGGCAAGCCGGCGCCGGCGCTGATCGGCCGCACGGTGGCCAACCTCAAGGAAGTGTCGCCCACCGTCTATCTCAACGTGCCGCGCGGCTATGCCCTGCTGCTCGACCAACTGGAGACCGACGCCGGGCTGCAGCAGAGCTTCTTCGCCCGCCTCGACCTGCTGTTCTACGCCGCGGCCGCGCTGCCCAAGACCCTGTGGGACCGGCTGGAGGCGCTGAGCCTCAAGGTGCTCGGGCGCAAGGTGCCGTTCGTCTCGTCCTGGGGTATGACCGAGACGGCGCCGTCTTCCACCATCGTGCACTTCCGCCTGGACGGGCCCGGCAATGTCGGCGTGCCGGGGCCCGGCATCGCCATCAAGCTGGCGCCGGACGCCGACAAGCTGGAGATCCGCGTCAAGGGTCCCAACGTGACGCCTGGCTATTTCAAGGCGCCGGAGCTGAACGGGCAGCTGTTCGACGCCGAGGGCTGGCTCAGGACCGGCGACGCGGTACGGCTCGCCGAGCCCGGCAATCCCGCGGCGGGGCTCCTGTTCGACGGCCGCGTGGCGGAGAACTTCAAGCTGCTCACGGGCACCTGGGTCAACGTCGGCATGCTGCGGCCGGCGGTGATCGCGGCCGGAGCGCCGGTGATCGAGGACGCCGTGGTGACGGGCCACGACCGCGACGAGATCGGGCTCCTCATCTTCCCGAGCCTTGCCGGCTTGCGCGGCCTGTGCCCCGAGCTCGGCGGCGGGGCCGCGCTGAAGGACCTGGTGGGCCAGCCGGCCGTGCGGGCCGCCCTGGTGGAGGGGCTTCGCCGCCATAACGCGCAGGCCGGAGGCACCGCCACAACGCGCATCGCCCGCTGCCTGCTGCTGGTTGAGCCCCCCTCCATCGACGCCAATGAGATCACCGACAAGGGCTACCTCAACCAGCGCGCCATCCTGGGCCGACGTGCGGCCCTGGTGGAGCGCCTCCACGCCGATCCGGTGCAGCCCGATGTGGTCGCGATCGACTAGGACGCGCACTCAATTGGGTGGAGCGATTCTGGGTTCAGGTCTGTTGGCGGAAGCGAACCGGCAATGTGCTGTCCGTTAGAGACTTACCGCTTCTGACCCGAAATCACCTTGGGCAAATGCGGATGCTGCGACGCAGCATCCAGCCAAACTCATAAGAGCACGATGTTGCACATTGCGGCGCGTGTGCGCATTAAGAGCAGAATCAAATGTGCAAAACATCTGCAGGGATGGAAACAAAACATCTACAATGATGGAAGCATGTCCGCCACGCTTCAAATTATCCTCAGCTGGCGGATAGCTCTGTGTGCGAATTGCTGTGGGGGCGTAGCGAGGGGCAGTGATGTGCATTCAATACTTGATCGCGGTCTGCTTTGTGCTGTGCGCGCTCGCGGACAACGCAATGTCGCAGACGGCTCCGCGTCCCGGTGTGCCTAAGGCCAAACCGGATGAGACGTGGTCGATGCCGGATCGTAATCGGGTCAACGAGGGCACCGTAACAGTGATCACGGCGCCAGCGGGCGGCGCCACCTCGGTCTTCGGCTCGGACATGTCGCGCGTGCTCGATGATGACGCGACCGTCCGCGTGCTTACCGTCCTCGGCAAAGGACCGGTTCGAAACGTCATCGATGTACTCCATCTCAAGAGTATTGACATGGGAATTGTTACGACGGATGTGCCGGAATTCTACAGGTTGCAGTACAAGATCCCAGACATCACGTCGAGAATGCGGTTTATCGCCATGCTCTACCTCAACGAGGTTCACGTCGTCGCGCGCACGTCTATACAATCGATATTCGATCTGGAGGGAAAGAAAGTCATCGCTCCGACCGATGTTGGATATTACGCGGCCAGGGTCATCTTTTCGCGTCTTAACATCAAACCCGCGTGGATCGAAACTCAACTCGATGACGCGCGGTCAATCCAGAAGATCGCCGATGGCGAGGGCGACGCGTATATTGGCAGCACCGGAAAACCCTTTCAGCTCCTGCGAAGCATCATCAAAAACGAAGATCGCTCACTGCATTTGGTGCCGATTCCCTACGATCCCAGGCTGGAGGACCTGTACTTGCCGACGACGTTGTCGAGTGAGGAATATCCAAACCTGCTGCCGGCCGGTCAAAGGATCGATACAATTGCGGCAATCCAGCTTCTGGTAACCCTTAATTGGCCGGAGACATCGGAGCGGTACAACAGGGTCGCTCGATTTGTTGACGCGTTCTTTTCGAAGATAAATGAGTTCAGAAAGCCGCCGAGACATCCAAAATGGAAGGAAGCGAGTATCACAGCTTCGATTCCCGGGTGGCAACGCTTCAAACC
This sequence comes from Hyphomicrobiaceae bacterium, assembly GCA_035573595.1. Classification (GTDB taxonomy): domain Bacteria; phylum Pseudomonadota; class Alphaproteobacteria; order Rhizobiales; family Hyphomicrobiaceae; genus AWTP1-13. Next base: position 4,255 of record DATMZP010000728.1, on the reverse strand, counting down.
AGCCGACGAATGGCTCGTCGCACACGATATGACGCCCGAAAGAGTCAGGTTTGAAAAATTCTTGGCCGATAAGCAGGTACCGGGTGCCTTTGATCCCTCGATGCGCGAGGCCTTGTTTCGCCGGTTCCTGAAATGGAAGCAAAATAATCCTTCGCCTTAGCTCGGCACCAGGCAAATGTCGCGGGCTCCTGTGACTTGGCCCATGCTGGTCACTTCCGCCTTTTGCGTCAGCTTCATGGGCTTGCATTTCGTCGCTTGCTGGCCCGGGTATGAGATCCAGGAAGGTCTCCGTCGTGAGTTCCTCGGCGGATTAACCGAGCGTGCGGGCGAAGCTTGTTGGCAGCGGAGAAGCCCGAATTTTGACACTGGCCGCCGATTTGAGCGACCCGACCGATAAGCGTGCGTCGCCGGGCCCCCTTGCTGCGAATGCCCACGACGGCTTGTGGCACTCATCCTCCGTGTGGGAGCGGTGCATCGCAGTCTGCTACTTGGGGTACAGCGACGGTCGCGGGGGCCGTGGGCAGGGGGTGGCGTGGCTCGAAATTGAGTACGTGGCCTAATCTAAAGAGGCCGATGGCGCGGCCCGCCGAGGGCCTCGCCATCGCGGTGCTCTCAGACCGACCGCCGGCGTCCGTCGGACCCACCGGAGCAGGCCTGGCTCATGGCTTCGTGCTCGCCTGTTTGTTACGGAACGCCTCCTCGCCGGCGTCCGACACCTCGACCCACGTCTTGTCGGGCGCTGCGTCGGCGACGTAGCTGTCGTGCCAGTTCCACCACTTGTAGGTCGGGGTCTGAGGATAGCCCTCGGGCGAGTCCTCCCAGACCTCCTGCCGGCCCAGCGGCGTGATGTCGAGATAGTTCCAGGTACCCCCCATTTGCTCGTCGCCGCGGCTGTTGATGAAGTAGGTGCGGAACACGCGGTCGCCGTCGCGGTAGAACACGTTCGTGCCGTGCCACTCGGCCACTCCGATGTCGGCGTCGAAGCCGTCCGTGAGGGTGAACCACGGCATCTTCCAGCCCATCCGCGCCTTCAGCCGCGCGATGTCCGCCTGCGGCGCACGCGAGACGAAAACGAGGGTGGTGTCGCGGGCGTTCAGGTGGGCGACGTGGGCGACCTGGTCGGCCACCATGGAGCAGCCCCGGCAGGCATGGTCGGGCCAGCCGAACACACCCGGCTCGAAGAAGGCGCGGTAGACGATCAGCTGGCGCCGGCCGTCGAACAGGTCGAGCAGGCTGGCCTTGCCCGCAGGCCCCTCGAACGCATACGCCGTCTCCACCGCCATCCACGGCATTCGCCGGCGCTCTGCGGCCAGCGCGTCACGGGCGCGGGTTTGGGCCTTTTCCTTCACGAGCAGCCGCGCGTGCGCTGCCGCCCACGCCTGCGATGACACGACCGGCGGGGTCTGCATGGCAGGCTGTCCGCCTTTCCGTCCGTTATCGGCTGATGTAGCCATGGCTTTTGAACCTCCTCGTTTGGGCGAATGCCCGCGCCTCGTGGTTGAAGCGCGATTGCATTCGCTGCTCATCGCTCGTTCCTGGTCGTGAGAGTGGTTTGGCACCGGAAATCGAACGGTGGGAGTAACAAGTGTGGCGGCATTCCGATAGAGCCGCTGATGACGATTTGGGCAGCGTGGGCGCAGCCGGGCAGCGACAGCAGCGGAAGCGGGCAGCCTCCTTGGATGCGTCGCTGCGGCCGCGCATTTCCTCTCCGCGGGAGCTTCCATCGCCGCCCGGAATTGTCGAACATGGTCGCCGGTCACGGTGGCCTCAGCTGGGAGACATGCTATGCACAGAACGCTCACGATCGTCGCCGCGCTGGCCGTCGGCGGGCTTGCCGCGCCGGCGCTCGCCCATACCGGGGCGGGCGCGACGCACGACCTGACGCACGGCTTCCTGCACCCCCTGGGCGGGCTCGACCATGTGCTGGCGATGGTCGCCGTCGGGCTCTACGCCGCCCAGCTCGGCGGGCGCGCGCTGTGGCTGCTGCCGGCGGCGTTCGTGGGCACCATGATCGTGGGCGGGGTCCTCGGCTATGCCGGGGTGCCGGTGCCGATGGTCGAGCAGGGTATCGGCGTCTCGGTGGTGGCCATGGGCCTCGCCATTGCGGCCGGCCTGCGGCTGCCGACGGCGGCGGCGACGGCCCTGGTTGGCCTGTTCGCGCTCGTCCACGGCCACGCCCACGGAGCCGAGGGCGCCGGGCTGACCTCGTTCCTGTCGTACGCGGCGGGGTTCATCGCGGCCACGGCCATCCTGCACGCCGTGGGCATCGGGCTCGGACTCGCTCTCGACAGGCTCGGCACGCTTGCCGCGACCGTCCTGCGCCGTGCAGCGGGTGTGGCCGGGGCGCTGGCGGGCATCGCCATCCTCGCCGGCTGAGGCGCTTCCCAATTTCCGGCCAACGTGGCGCGTCGACTCAGCCGCGCGCCACGTTGGCCATCCGCACCGGCACGCCGAACTTGCGGTGGCATACGCCGGCGAGGGCGGCGATGCCCTCGCGGATCGCCTGGTGCGAGGGATTGGCAAAGCACAGCCGCATGCGGCTCTTGCCGTAGGCCCGGTCGGTGGCCCACTCGGGGCCCGGGTTGATGGCGATGCCCTCGGCCAGCGCCGCCTGCGCCAGCTCCTGCGTATCGACGTTGTCGGGCAGCTTGACCCACAGGTAGATGCCGCCGGGCGGATCGTCGAACTCGGCGGCGGTGCCGAACTGCTCCGCCAGCGCCTCCATCAGGGTCACCAGCTTGGCGCGCAGGCCGGCCCGCAGCTTCGGCACGTGCGCCTCGAAGTGGGCAGGGCAGAACTCGCCCAGCACCATCTGCTCCAGGGCGCCCGAGCCGGCGTCGGTCTTGAGCGGCAGGATACGGGAGAGCACCTCCCAGCGCGCCACGATGTAGCCGACGCGCAGCGCCGGGGCCACCGACTTGGAGAACGAGCCGATGTGGATCACGCCCTCGCCCTGCGCCATGGCGTAGAGCGCGGGCGGGCGTGCACCGGTCCAGACCAGGTCCGAGTAGCACTCGTCCTCGAAGACCGGCACGCCGTACCGGCGCGCCAGCGCCAGGAGCTCGGCGCGGCGCGCCTCGCCCAGGATGCTGCCCGTGGGGTTCTGCACGGTCGGGATGGTGTAGATGTACTTTGGCCGGATGCCCCGCCGCTCCAGACCGCCGAGCGCGTCGGCCAGCGCATCCATGCGCAGCCCCTCGCCGTCGAGCGGGATCCCGACGGGGTTGACGCCGAGCCGCGCCAGCCGCGCCAGCGATCCGCCGTAGCTCGCCTGCTCGATCAGCACGGTGTCGCCGCGAGCGAGGAACAGCGCGTTGACGAGGTCGATGGCCTGCAGCGAGCCCGAGGTGATGAGGATCTCCTCGGCCGTACAGTCGATGCCGGCGTGCGCCTTGAGCTTGCGCGCCAGGAAATCGCGCAGCGGCCGGTAGCCGAGCGGCCCGCTCTCCAGCCCGTAGGTGGAGAGCGTGTGCCCTTCGCGCCGGAGCACGGCATTGGTGGCCGCAATCAGGGCCTCCAGAGGCAGATGCCCGGGGTCGTTGTGGCCGCCGACGAAGTTGTGCCTGGGGAAGCCGGCCCACCTGCCGGCCGGCGGCGGGAGGCCTGGTGCCAGCAGCGCAGTGAGATCGAAGCCGGCTCCCGCCATCACGCAGCGGCTTTCTTGCGGTTCGCCTCCAGTCGCGAATCCACCAGTGCCACCGTGGCGTCGATGACGGGGTGGCTCAGGCCTTTCTGCCTGGCGATCAGCTGCACCAGCTTGTCGGCGCGCTCGATGTACGGCGCGCCATTGTTGAGCGCGCGGGCGGCCGAGGCCGGGCGCACCAGGCTCTGGGCGGCGGCGGCGTACTTCTCGAACGGCACCAGGTCGCCCGGGGCGGCGCCCAGCTTCACGCACAGGTCGTTGACGAAGTTGTAGACCGAGCGGGAGGTGTCGATGTCGCTGTGCACCGCCTCCTGGGCAGTCCGCATGCCGTCCTTGGTCACGCAGCGGTAGTTGCCGGCCAGCAGCATCGCCCACTTGGCGAGCGGCACGAAGATCGAATCGTGCACCTTGAGCTTCACGGGCAGCTCGATCGTGCCTTCCGGCGCATCGAAGCGGGCCGCATCGACGTCCTTCTCGAGCTGGCCGAGGATCGCCGTCAGCTTGTCGTCCTTGAAGCGCGCGACCTTGAAGTTGGTGGGCAGCGTCACCTGAAGGAAGTTGATCTTCTCCTCCGGCGGCCGGATCGCCTGCGGATCGGGACTGTTCAGCGTG
>DATMZP010000727.1:0-2459 GCA_035573595.1 Hyphomicrobiaceae bacterium | reverse complement strand
GCGCCGCCTGATGCGGCATCACCCCGTGCACAAGAAATAATCGCTGCTGGATCAATCGGATATCCGTATTCCGACTTATCAATCAGGAGAGCATTTGTGTGCTTTCTGCAACACGTGCAAGGATAAAAGACGCGCCGGAAGAAGCAAAAAGCGGACGGATTGGAGTGCCGTCCTTCAAGCGTGCACTGCAAAACGGCTGCCGACTCATTTCTCCTGGGGACACGGAGGTCGGAATGGAACGGCCTTTGCCGGCACTTGCCGATGCCTGCGTGTGCACGGGCTGGTGTATTCAGGCGGAGGCACAGCCAGGCTCGCGCCGCGGGGATAGTAACTCTCTATTGATACTATATGTACACAGTACGTGACGGCGCGCTCGCTGCGTGGCATAGTGCGTCTGCCTCGGAGATGGGGTGTCGGCTCACCTGCAGGGCCGCGCCCCAGCGCAGGAGCCGGGGGTCGCAGTCCGATACCTTGACCGGCATGGCGGCCAGACCAGCCGAGCGCCGGTGCCTCGGAGCTCCAACCCCGGACTTGGCGGGGAAGGAACCGGGGATTCCCTCGACGCACGCTCGAGGACAAGGGGGTGCGGGCTGGGGCGAAGCCGGTCTCCGATACCCCGCACGGCATGGTGGCCAGGCCGGCCAAGCGTCGGGCGGCCGTCGGAGGTGGCCGAGCAGGGCGTTCTTCGCGCCCCGCGCGCTAAGGTCTGAGGCCAACGGGTGCGAGCCCGGACGCCCTGCTCCTCCTCTCCAACCTCACGCGGGGTCAACGCGGTGAGGCTCGTCGTGCTGGAAATCGTTCTGCCCGCGCCCTCTCTCCCCGCCTGCCGCGCCGTCAGACTCAGCAGCGCCTCCCAAGACTCCAGCGCCGGCGGGGGTGCCAGCCCCGGCGCGGCAGATATGAGCCTTGCCGGCGCTGTTCCCGTCTTCCAGGAGTGCTATGACAGCGCGGGGAGAAGCGCGCACGCGAGAGGACAGATGGACGTTCTGATGCCGCAGCTCGGCGAGACCGTCGCCGAGGGCAAGATCACGCAGTGGTACAAGGCGCCGGGCGACGCGGTGCAGCCGGGCGACAACCTGTTCGAGATCGAGACCGACAAGACCTCCATGGAGGTGCCCGCCACCGCTGCCGGCGTGCTGGCCGAGATCCGCGCCCGGGTCGGCGAGGTGGTGCCCGTGGGCGCGGTGGTGGCCGTCATCTCCGGCGGGAAGGGCGCCGCAGCGGGCGCTGTCGCCGCCTCGGCCGGACCCGCAGGCGCCGCACCGCAGCGCCCAGTGCCCGCCGCCCCCGTTGCTGCCCCCGCCTCCGGCCCGGCATCCGCGGTCAACGGCGTCGCCCGCCCGATCAAGCTCGACCCGTTTTTCGAGGTCCGCACCCCCGAGCGCAACTATGGTCCGGCGCGGCGGGGCAGCGTCACCGTCACGCCGCTGGCCCGCCGGCTGGCGGCGGAGAGCGGCATCGATCTTGACGCCGTCCGCGGCTCAGGTCCGCACGGGCGCATCTTCGCGCGCGACCTCGCCACGGCGGCAGAGCGCCCACGCGCCGCTGCGCCCGCGGGCCTCACGGCCCAGCAGGTCATGCAGCAGGTGAAGGCGCTCTACGAGCCCGGCAGCTACCAGGAGGTGGCGCTCGACAACATGCGCGCGACCATCGCCGCCCGGCTGGTCGAGGCCAAGCAGGCGATCCCGCATTTCTACCTCACCGCTGATGTCGGCACCGACGCCCTCGTCAGGCTGCGCGAGGACGCCAACGCTGCCGCGCCCACGGCCAGGGACGGCACGCCCGCGTTCAGGCTCTCGCTCAACGACATCATCGTGAAGGCCTGGGCCGCGGCGCTGCAGCGGGTGCCAGCCGCCAATGCCGTCTGGGCCGGCGACCGTATCCTGCGCCTCGCCCACGCCGACATCGGCGTCGCCGTGGCCATCGAGGGCGGCCTCTTCACGCCCATCGTGCGCCACGCCGAGACCAAGACGTTGTCGGCCATCTCGGCGGAGATCAGGGACCTCTCCGCCCGCGCCCGCGCGCGCCGACTCAAGCCGCAGGAGTACCGGGGCGGGTCGAGCGTGGTCTCCAACCTCGGCATGCACGGCATCCGCGAGTTCGCCGCCATCATCAACCCGCCGCACGCCACGGTGCTGGCGGTGGGCGCGGCGCGTCGCCAACACGTGGAGCGGCCGGACGGCAGCGTCGCCTTCGCCGGCCAGATGACGGTGACGCTCTCCTGCGACCATCGCGTGGTCGACGGCGCGCTCGGCGCGCAATTGCTGGCGGCGTTCAGGGCCCTGATCGAAAAGCCGGTCACTTTCCTCGTTTGAACGGAGTTCGCGTATGGCTGGCGGAAAGCCCGATGTATTGCTGATCGGCCAAAAAAAGCCGGTGATGGTCAAAGGCCTCGATCCGAAAGTCACGCTGCACTATTTGGTCGACGCCAAAGACCCGGACGCGTTCCTCAAGTCGGT
>DATMZP010000726.1:0-5289 GCA_035573595.1 Hyphomicrobiaceae bacterium | reverse complement strand
ACAATCGCGGCCAGGCCTGGCCCCGCGCAAGCGCTGACCTATCCGGCCGATATCTGAAAGGGCGGTCCCGAGAGCGGCGTGTCGCGACTGGCCCTTGAGCTCGGCGGGCGGTGGCCGCAAGGTCCTGCAGGTGCGCTGCGCCCAGCTTAAAGTTCCCCTGGTGCGAATCTCTCAGCCATCCAATCTGGCTTGCATCGGCGTATGGTCTCACCAACCGACGGAGGTGGAAACGCCGCTTTGACCATTCCATCCCGATGTGATCAACGTCTTCGCGCCGTGCTGGTCGACAAACGGCCTAATGACAGCTCGGCAGAAGCGAAAAGTCGCGTCGCCGGAAAATGAGGTGCATGAGTTGACGAGGGGTAGCGAGAGCATCGCAGCGAAATCACCGCAAGCAGCTTCGCTCTGTCGAAGCTGCGGGGCTTGCTGCTCGTATTCGCGCGACTGGCCCCGGTTCACCACCGAGGACGATAGCGACCTCGATCGCATCCCCCGCGTGTTCGTCGACCAACATCTTGGGCGCATGCAGTGCGACGGCGACCGTTGCGCCGCTCTGGTCGGTGAGGTCGGCATTTCGACATCGTGCGCGGTCTACAGTGAGCGGCCAGAGGTTTGCCGAGCTTGTGAGCCGGGCGATGAAGCCTGCCAAGTGGCGCGGCATTGGTTCGCGCTGTGAGGTGCAACAGAGCCACACAGCCGATATTGGCTTGACTGCATGTTCGGGGCGCGGCAACGTTTCCTTCAGACGACAGAAGTGCGTATCCCGTACCTGAACGCGCCTCATGAAATAGAGTCCGCGCTCCGTCCCGTCCTAGCTAGCCCACCGCCTCCGGCGTCCAGTTGCGGCGCCGGCGGGCCAGGCGGGCTTCCATGGTCTCGCCTTCGAAATCCGCGGCGGCCGCTAACAGCTCGGCCTTGTCCACGTTGTCGAATGCGTTGGCGTTGACGACAGCAAAGCGCACCCCGTCCATCACGCAGGTGACGATGGGTGCCACCCCGCAGACCGCGCAGACGTGAAAATCGGCGCTCTCGGTCCCAAAGCGGTAGGGCGCTGCCTTGGAGGCATCGGCAACATCGAGCCGGAAGCGGCCGCCGGGATTTGAAGCCCAGACGCCGCCGTGCTTGCGACAGAACGCGCATCCGCAGGCGCGCACCGGGATGGTTGCACCCGTGTCGGGCCAGTCGAGGCTAAACCGGATATTGCCGCAATGGCAGCTTCCGCGAATCTCTCGCATGACGGCACTCCCAGTCGGTACGGCGACGCTGCCAGGCAGACCGAAGACCGGGACACGCCTTCCGCACCCGGCCCATCCGCCCGACCTCTCCACTCTGCATCGCCTGCGGTCGGTTCACCAGCGCCACCAGCACGTAACCGATGATCACGAGCAGGAACCACGCGCCGAGCTTGCCCAGGCTCACCGGCTCCCAGGCGCGGCGCTGGTGGGGGTAGACCCAGGCGGCGGTGAAGGTGCCGATGTTCTCGGCCAGCCATATGAACAGGGCCACCAGCGCGAAACCCAGGAGCAGCGGCATGCGCCGGTGCAGGCGCCACACCTTGAAATGGACCCAGCAGCGGCCGAGCAACAGCGCGGCAAGGGCGAACAGCGCAAGGCGCGCGTCCATAACGTAATGGTGCGTGAAGAAATTGACGTAGATGCCGACCGCCAGGAGACCCATGGCCCACAGCGGCCGATGGCGCGTGAAGCGGAAGTCGAACAGGCGCCAGCAGCGGGCGATGTAGGAGCCGATGGCCGCGTACATGAAACCCGTGAACAGCGGCACGCCGCCAAGCCGCAGGAACGACGGCTCGGGATAGATCCACGAGCCCACCGCGGTCTTGAAGACCTCCATCGCCGTCCCCACCGCGTGGAACAGGAAGATCACCTTCGCCTCCTCCCAGGTCTCCAACCTGAAGGCCAGCATGGCGGCCTGGACGGCGATCGCCGCGAACAGCAGGAAATCGTAGCGCGGCAGCCAGGCGCCGCGCGTGTAGAAGAAATGCGTACCCAGGAGCAGCGTCAGCATCAGTACCCCGAACAGGCACGCCCAGGCCTCTTGATGCCGAAGCGGGCGAGCTCGTAGAGAGCGAGAGTGGCGGGGCGACGCTCCGCCCATGCACCGAAGCGGGCCTCGACCTCGATGAAGCGGGCGAGCGGCGCCCAGAGGCGTGCCGCACTGTGGGGCATTTGCGGACGCACCGGCCGCTGCATGAAAACTCCCCCGCTGCTGGCAACGCCTGCACCAATCGACAGAGCATGCCGAAGCCGGTCCAGCCGACGGTGGCAGACGCTGGACCATGCAGATTGAATGCGACCACTTCGCGTCGCAAAGTATGGCAGAATGTGCCGCTTCGTGGCCCTTGTGGAGGTTCGGATGTCGAACGCGGAGACCATCGGCATGCTGGAGAAGCGGCGCATCGAGGCCGCGATCCTCAGGCACGTCTATGACACTCTGAAGGCCAGCCACGGCGTCGAGGTGGCCCAGCGCGCCATCGCCGAGGCGGTGCGCAAGTCAGCCATGGCGCAGGCCGCCGAGATGGCGGCCAAGGTGGGCGGCAAGACCTCGCTCCAGACCTTTATCGACCGTCAGGAGCAATGGACGCGCGGCGGGGCGCTGGAGCGAGACATCATCGAGGAAGGCCCCACGCGCTATCGCTACAACGTCACCCGCTGCAAGTACGCCGAGATGTACCGCGACATGGGGCTGGGCGAGATCGGCCATCTCCTGTCGTGCCAGCGCGACGGCACCTTCTGCGAAGGCTACGACCCGCGCATCAAGCTCAAGCGCACCCAGACCATCATGCAGGGCGCCAGCCACTGCGACTTCGATTATACGTTCGAGGAATAACGCTACCCGTCATCCCGGAAGCCGAGCCGAAGGCGAGGCTGTCCGGGACCTCGTGAGGCGATCCGCGACCTCACGAGATCCCGGTTCGGAGCGTTGCTCGCGTTCCGCTCACATCGCTCCGACCGGGATGACGGGTGGGGAGGTTCACTCCGGCAGCCTGTACTCCGCGAACTGCGCCCGCAGGTCCTTCTTGGAGATTTTGCCGGTCGCCGTCATCGGCAGGGCGTCCACGAACACCACATCGTCCGGCAATTGCCATTTGGCGAGCGTGGCGGTCAGCACCTCGAGGATCTCGGCCTTGGTGGGCTCCGCGCCGGGCGCCTTCACCGCCACCAGCAGCGGGCGCTCGTGCCACTTGGGGTGTGGTACGCCGATCACGGCACAGTTTGCCAGCCCCTTGCAGGCCATGGCCGCGTTCTCCACGTCGATGGAGCTGATCCACTCGCCGCCCGACTTCACCAGATCCTTGGTGCGGTCCACGATCAGCAGCCAGCCGTCGGGCGTCAGCTTGGCCACGTCGCCGGTGGCGAACCAGCCCTCGGCGTCGATCTGCCTGGCGCTGGCCTCCTCGTTCTTGAAGTAGCCCGAGACGATGGCGGGGCCGCGCACGAACAGCTCGCCCGAGGTCTCCCCGTCGGCCGGCGCGCGCCGGCCCTTGTCGTCGATGATCTTGAGCTCCACGCCATACAGGCGGCGCCCCTGCTTGGCAGTGAGCGCCGCGCGCTCCAGCGGCGGCAGCGTCCATTCCTCGGGCCGCTTGATCGTCAGCGTGCCGACCGGGCTCATCTCGGTCATGCCCCAGCCGTGCAGGACCTCGATGTCGTAGTCGCGCACGAAGGTGTCGATCATGGCCTGCGGCACGGCCGACCCGCCGCTCAGGATCTGCTTCAGCTGGGTGGGCTTGCGCCCGCGCTTTTTGAACTCGTCCAGCAGCCCCAGCCACACCGTCGGCACGCCCCAGCCGCTGTCCACCCCTTCGCTCTCCATCAGGTCGAACAGGCTGGCGCCGTCGAGCCTGGCGCCGGGCAGGATGAAGGGGCAGCCGGTCATCGGCGTGATGTAGGGCAGGCCCCAGGCGTTGGCGTGGAACAGCGGCACCACGGGCAGAATCTTGCGATTGCGGGCGAAGGTGTGCGGGTGGGCGGCGATGACAAAGAACGAGTGCAGCAGCATCGAGCGGTTGGAGTAGAGCACGCCCTTGGGCTCGCCGGTGGTGCCCGAGGTGTAGCAGAGCGCGCAGGCGGCGTTCTCGTCGAACTCGGGCCAGTCGATGTGGGGGTCCATCTCCTCCAGCAGGCCCTCGTAGCAGAGGAGGCCGCCCATCTTGCCGTTGGCGGGCATGTGCGCCCGGTCGGTCATCAGCACGTAGGTGTCGATGCTCTTGAGGGCCGGCGCCAGCTTCTCCACCAGCGGCAGGAAGGTGAGATCGAAGAACAGCGCCGTGTCTTCGGCGTGGTTGGCGATGTAGGTGATCTGCTCGGGGAAGAGGCGTGGGTTGATGGTGTGGCAGACCGCCCCGATGCCGGCGATGGCGTAGTAGAGCTCGAAGTGCCGGTAACCGTTCCAGGCCAGCGTGGCCACCCGGTCGCCCGGCTTGATGCCGAGGCCCAGAAGTGCGTTGGCGAGGCGGCCGATGCGCTCGCGTGCCGCACGGTATCCGTAACGGTGGATGCCGCCTTCCACGGTCTGCGACACGACCTCAACTTCGGGGAAGACCTCCGCCGCGTAGTCGATCACGCTCGACACCAGGAGCGGCCGGTCCATCATCAACCCACGCAGCATGGGGGTCTCCTCCCTATCCAAGTTTTGTGCTTGCTTTGTGCCTTCGTTCCTTGAGACTAGCGCCGGCCCCAGCGTCGCGCCAAGCGGCGACCAACAGCCGGACCGTGCATGCCAGCAGAGGAGGAAGGACCGTGGCGATCGTGGAATGGGCGAAGCAAGGCGACGTAGCGGTCCTGCGCATGAACAACCCGCCGGTCAACGCGCTGGGCCACGGGCTGCGGGTAGACCTGGAGAAGTGCCTCAACGAGGCCAGCGCCGATCCGGCCGTGAAGGCTATCGTGCTCACCGGCACGGGCCGGTTCTTCTCGGCCGGCGCCGACATCTCCGAGTTCTCGACCGGCATGAAGGAGCCGTTCCTGCAGCCGATCATCACCCGCATCGAGAACGGCGATAAGCCGGTTGTAGCGGCCATCAACGGCACCGCGCTGGGCGGCGGCCTGGAGCTGGCGCTGGGGTGCCATTACCGCGTGGTGGCCAAGGACGTACGCCAGCTGGGCCTGCCCGAGATCACGCTGGGCATCCTCCCGGGCGCCGGCGGCACGCAGCGGCTGCCGCGCCTCGTCGGCGTGGAGCAGGCGCTGCAGATGATCACGACGGGAGCCTTCATCGACGCGGCCAAGGCGGCCAAGATCGGGCTGGTGGACAACGTCGCGGATGGAG
>DATMZP010000725.1:0-9123 GCA_035573595.1 Hyphomicrobiaceae bacterium | reverse complement strand
CACCGACGAGCCTTTGGCGCGGGGCGGCGCATCGTTGCAACTAGCCGCCCAACTTCTCCGCCACCACCCGCAGCACGTCCGCGCCATACCGCTCCAGCTTCGCCTGGCCCACGCCGCTGATCTCGCCCAAGGCGTCAACTGTGGCGGGGCGGCGGCGGGCGATGGCGGCCAGCGTGGTGTCGTGAAAGATCACATAAGGCGGCAGCTTCTGCTCGGTGGCGCGCTCACGGCGCCAGACCCTCAGCGCCTCGAACAGGGGGGCGTCGGACGGCTCGATGCCGGCCGCCTCGCCGCGGCGCTCCCCGCCCTCCTTCCCGCCCTGCCGCCTGCGCTTGCGGCCCTTGGACGGCGCCTCGGCCTCCCCCAGGGCGCGCACCGTGACGCGCCGTTCGCCGCGGTAGACGGCGCGCACCTCGTCCATGTCGCCGAGGCCGATCAGCGGCCGTCCGTCGTTGGCGTTCTCGCGCAGCAGGCCCTCGAACAGCAGCTGCTCCAACAGGTCGCGCCAGCTGCCGGCGCCGGTCTCGCGGCCGATGCCGAAGGTGGAGAGCCTCAGCTCGGACTCGAAGGCGCCGTCGGCCTTGCCGCGCAGGTGGTCCACCACCCGGCCGCGCCCGAACCGCCCGCCGAGACGGTGCACCGCCGAGAGCACCTTCTGCGCCATCTCGGTGACATCGCTGGCCGCGGGCGGGTTGAGGCACAGATCGCAGGCCCCGCAGGGCAGCACCTCGCCCTCGCCGAAGTAGCGGCGCACCGCGGCGGGGCGGCAGCCGGTGCCGTCGAGCATGGCGTAGAGCTGGCGCAGCTTGCGCGCCTGCACGGACTTCACAGCCGCGTCGACATCGCGGCCCTCGATGCGCCGCATGGCCCAGGCCATGTCGGAGGACGAGTAGAGCGTGATGCCTTCGGCGCGGGCGCCGTCGCGCCCGGCCCGGCCGATCTCCTGCCAGTAGGCCTCGATGGAGGCGGGCGGATCGGCATGGATGACATAGCGCACCTCGGGCTTGTCCACGCCCATGCCGAAGGCGATGGTGGCCACCATCACCGCGGCGTCGGCCTCCAGGAACTCGTACAGGCGCTTCGCCCGCACCGCCTTGTCGAGGCCGGCGTGATAGGCCAGCGCCGGCACGCCCTCGGCGGCGAGCCTGGCGGCGAGTCCGTCGACCCCGTCGCGCGAGCCGCCGTAGACGATGCCGCACTTGCCCGCGCGCTCCGCCACCAGCTCCAGCACGCGGTCGTGGCCCAGCCCCCGCTTGCGCTCGGCGGAGAGGGCGAGCTCGGTCCGTGCGAAGCTGGCGACCAGCTCGCGGGCGCCGTCGAGCCGCAGCTCCGCCCGGATGTCCTCGCGGGTGCGAAAATCCGCCGTGGCGGTGACGGCAAGGCGCGGCACCCGCGGGAAAATCTCGGCGAGACGACCCAGCATGCGGTATTCGGGGCGGAAGTCATGACCCCATTGCGAGACGCAGTGCGCCTCGTCGATGGCCACCAGAGCGAGGCTGAGCCGGGAGAGCCGCTCCAGCATGGCGGGCTGCATCAGCCCTTCAGGCGAGACATAGAGCAGGTCGAGCGTGCCGGCCTCGATCTGGTCCCAGGTCTCGCTGCGCTCCTGGGGGAGAATGTTGGAATCGAGCCGCGCTGCCGCCACGCCCGACTGGCGCAACCCCGCCACCTGGTCGGTCATGAGCGCAATCAGCGGCGACACGACGAGGCCGAGCCCCGGCCGCAGCATGGCCGGGATCTGATAGCACACGCTCTTGCCGCCGCCGGTGGGGAGCACGGCCATGGCGCTGCGCCCGGCCAGCACCTCGCCGATCACCTCGGCCTGCAGGCCGCGGAAATCCCCATGGCCGAAGGTACGGCGCAAAATCTCGCGCGCCGCATCGAGCGTCGCCGCCGGGCGCGCGCCGGCTTGCGGTGATGGGGATTCGACGGCCACGGAGGCGTTATGGCCCAGCTGGACCGTGGCTGCAAAGGCCGCGACGCCAAGCCAGACTTGCCGGGACCTCCGGGCGGCGGTAGGGAGGCCCATGGCCGATCCTCCCTCGAGCCCTTCGCCATTCGTGGCGGGCGTGAAGGCGCGCTGCCCGCGCTGCGGGGAGGGGGCGCTGTTCCGGTCCGGACTGATCCTGCGGGACAAGTGCGACCGATGCGGACTTAGCTATGCGTTCGCCGACTCGGGCGATGGGCCCGCGGTATTCGCGATTTTCATCCTGGGGTTCCTGGTGCTGGCCGCGGCGCTGCTCCTCGAGTTCCGGGTGCAGCCGCCGGTCTGGGTGCATATCGTGCTGTGGGGCGTGCTGACGCCGCTCTTGGCCTTCGGGCTCCTGCGTGTGCTGAAGGCGAGCCTGATCGCCCTGCAGTACAAGCACAAGGCCGGCGAGGCGAGGGAGTAGGTTTTAGGTTCTAGGTTTTAGGGACTAGGTTTTAGGGGACTTGAGGCCCGGCTGGTCCCTGAAACCTGATCCCTAATCCCTAATCCCTGAAACCTGAAACCTGAAGATGTTGCGGAGACTGCGCAAAGCTCAACTGATCTGGCCGACGCTGGCGGCGCTGGCGGGGCTGGCCGTGCTGTTCGGGCTCGGCACTTGGCAGATGGAGCGCAAGGCCTGGAAGGAGGGGCTGATCGCCCGAATCGCGGCGCGCGTGCACGCCGATCCGGTCCCGCTCCCGGCCGGGCCGAGCACCGACGGCAGGGGTGATCTGGAATATCTCCACGTCTCCGCACGCGGGCGCTTCCACCATGACAAGGAGCGCTATCTCTACGCCCCGATCCCGGGCGGTCCCGGCTGGCACGTCTACACACCGCTCGAGCTGGAGCCGCGACGGATCGTGTGGGTCAACCGCGGGTGGGTGCCCGAGGTCCGCAAGGCGCCCGACACTCGCCCCCAGGGCCAGCTGCCAGGCGAGGTGGAGGTTATGGGCCTCGTCAGGTTGCAGGTGCGCCCTGGGTGGTTCACCCCGCAGAACGACCCGACGCGTAACCTGTGGTACTGGCCCGACATCGCCGCCATGACCGCCTCGGCCTTCCCGGCAGGCCCGCAGACGGGCCCGCAGACAGGCCCAGGAAGCCCGCAGAGCCCTGTCCCGCTTCGCCTGGTCCTGGAGGCCGACGCACAGCCGGAGCCGCCTGGCGGCCTTCCCAGGGGCGGCGTGACGCGGCTGGAGCTGCCCAACCGGCACCTGGAGTATGCCGTGACCTGGTACGGCCTGGCCGGGACCCTGGTGGGCGTCTATTTGGCGTTCGCCATCAGCCGCTTACGGGCCGATCCCCGATAGTCGGCCGACACTTGCGCCAGCAACGCTGCGGGGATGCGGTAATGCGCCTTGTTCCGCCCTGCCTTGGGCCGTAGGGTGCGTCGGTTCATCCCCCCGACGCGAGAGTCCCCATCCCCCGTGCGGTACGTCAGCACCAGAGGCGAGGCGCCCCCCTTGGGCTTCGAGGATGCGCTGCTCGCGGGCCTCGCCCGCGACGGCGGCCTCTATGTGCCTGAGACGTGGCCGCGCCTGCCGCCCGAGGCGATCGCGGCCTTCGCCGGCAGACCCTTCGCCGAGGTGGCCACGGCGGTGCTGGCGGCGTTCGCCGGCGACGCCATCCCGCGCGAGGAGCTGCTGGCGCTCGCCCGCGATGCCTATGCGCGGTTCGACCACCCGGCCGTCACGCCGCTCGTCCAGATCGACCGCAATCTCTGGATTCTTGAGCTGTTCCACGGCCCCACGCTCGCCTTTAAGGACGTCGCCATGCAGCTGGTGGCGCGTCTGATGGACCGGGTGCTCGCCGCCCGCGGCCGGCGCGTCACCGTGGTGGGTGCCACCTCAGGCGATACCGGCGGGGCGGCCATCGAGGCATTCCGCGGCTCCAAGCGCGTCGATGCGATCCTGCTCTTCCCCCACGGGCGCGTCTCCGACGTGCAGCGGCGCATGATGACGACCGCAACCGAGGCCAACGCTCACGCGGTGGCCGTCGAGGGCACCTTCGACGACTGCCAGGCACTGGTGAAGGCCATGTTCAACGACCTGGCCTTCCGGGACCGCGTCGGTCTCGCCGGCGTCAATTCCATCAACTGGGCCCGGGTCGCGGCGCAGATCACCTACTACTTCGTGGCCGCCGCGGCGCTGGGCGCGCCGCACCGCCCCGTCTCTTTTGCAGTCCCCACCGGCAACTTCGGCGACATCTTCGCCGGCTACGCCGCCAGGCGCATGGGTCTGCCCGTCGAGCGGCTCACCATCGCCACCAACGACAACGACATCCTGCGCCGCACCCATGCCTCCGGCGTCTACGAGGTACGCGGCGTCACCGCCACCACCTCGCCGTCCATGGACATCCAGGTTTCCTCCAATTTCGAGCGCTACCTGTTCGAGGCCGGCAACCGCGATGCGGCCTGGGTGCGGGGCCGCATGGGCGGGCTGGCGCAGTCCGGGCGCTTCGAGCTGGGAGGCGAGACCCTCAAGCGGCTGCGCGCCGACTTCGACGCCGCCACCGGCACGATGGACGAGGTGGCCGCCTGCATCCGGCGGGTGAAGGCCGAGAGCGGGTACCTCCTCGACCCGCATACCGCCTGCGGCGTGGTCGCCGTCGAGAAGACGCAGGCGGACCATGCCTCGCCGCACACGCCGCACGTCGTGCTGGCCACCGCCCATCCGGCCAAGTTTCCCGACGCCATCCAATCCATAGCGGGCGAGCGCCCTGCGCTGCCCCCGCGGCTCAGGCCCCTCATGACCGACGCCGAGAGAATGACCGTGCTGCCCAACGATCTCGCCGCCGTCCAGCGCTTCGTCGCCGAGCGGGCGATAGCCGGCCCGGGCGCCCGCAAAGGAGCCGTCGCATGACCATCGATCAGACCAGGCTCCCCAACGGCCTGCGCGTCGTCTCCTACCGCATGCCGCACCTGGAGACGGTATCGATGGGCGTGTGGGTGGGCGTCGGCGCCCGCCACGAGACCGCCCCCGAGCAGGGCATCTCGCACCTGTTGGAGCACATGGCCTTCAAGGGCACCGAGCGGCGCTCCGCCCGCGACATCGCCGAGGAGATCGAGGCCGTCGGCGGCGAGCTCAATGCCGCCACCAGCCTGGAGACCACGGCGTACTACGCGCGCGTGCTGTCCGGCGACATCGGTATCGCCCTCGACATCCTGGCCGACATTCTGCAGAGCCCGCGCCATTCCGAGGAGGAATTGGAGCGCGAGCGCGAGGTGATCCTGCAGGAGATCGCCGCCACCCGCGACAGCCCCGACGAGATCGCCTATGAGCTGCTGCAGGAGGTCGCCTTCCCCGACCAGGCTATCGGCCGGCCGATCCTCGGTACCGCTGCCAGCGTCAAGGGCTTCGAGCCCTCCGGCCTGCGCCGGTTTCTCAACGCCAACTACAGCGCCAACCGCATGGTGCTCTCCGCCGCCGGCAAGATCGACCACGGCGAGCTGGTCTGCCACGCTGAAGCCCTATTCGGACGCATGAATGGCGGCGAGGGGGGCAGATTCGAGCCGGCGCGCTACGGCGGGGGTACGCGCACGTCCGCCAAGCCGTTTGAGCAGAGCCACCTGCTGCTGGCGTTCGAGGGGCCGTCCTACACGCACGGCGATTACTACACGGCCCAGGTGTTCTCGGCGTTGTTCGGCGGCGGCATGTCGTCCCGCCTGTTCCAGGAGGTCAGAGAGCGGCTCGGGCTTTGCTATTCGATATATTCCAGCTATTGGGCTCTGGCAGATTCCGGCCTGTTCACGATTCACGCGGCCACGGGGCCCGACATGATGGCCAAGCTTGTTGAAGTCGTTTCCGCCGAGCTGAAGCGCGCCGCGTCCGAGCCGCCGACCGAGCCGGAGGTGGCGCGGGCCAAGGCACAAATCAAGGCAGGCATGCTGATGGGTCTGGAAAGCTCCTCGGCGCGTGCGGAGTACATGGCGCGCCAGCTATTGCTGTTCGACAAGCTGATCGACACCAAGGAGGTGATCGCGCGCATCGAGGCCGTCACGCCGGAAGCCGTCCGTACGCTGGCGGCGCAGCTTCTCACCGCGTGCAAGCCTTCGATCACGGTGGTTGGCGCCGGTCGCAAGGGCGCCACGTATGCCGAGATGGCTGAGCGCATGACGCTCGGCGCGGCGGGCGTTTCCAACGGATGACCCCCAACGGATAACCCTGACCCGATGGCGTTCCTGAGACCTTCGCCCGGTATCGATCCGGAAGCCGAGATCCGCGGCGAGCGCGTCACCTTGCGCTTTCCCGCCATGGGCGACTACGCCGCCTGGGCGGAGCTTCGCGCGCTCAGCCGCCAGCACCTGACACCCTGGGAGCCGCAGTGGGCACGCGACGAGCTCACGCGCTCGTCCTTCCGCCGGCGCCTTCGCCAAGCCCCGCGAGAGGTGCGCGACGACCTGGGCTACGCCTACCTGATCTTCGCCGAGGCACCGCTCACGCTGGTGGGCGGGCTCAACGTCAGCAACGTGCGGCGCGGCATCGCCCAGACGGCCTCCGTCGGCTACTGGATCGGTGCCCCCTACACGGGGCGCGGCCTGATGACGGACGCCGTGCGGGCCGTCACGCACTTCGCCTTCGCCTCTGTGAGACTCAACCGGCTGGAGGCGGCCTGCCTGCCGGGCAATGCGGCGTCCGCGCGGGTGCTCGCCAAGGCGGGCTTCCGGCTGGAGGGGCGCGCGAGGCAATACCTCAAGATCGACGGGCGCTGGCAGGATCACGATCTCTACGCCCTGCTCCACGACGATCCGCGACCCGAGCCGGCGAGGGCCTGATGCTCGGACACGGCAGAGGCGCAGCCGGCCGCGGCATCCTGGGTCTTTGCCCGCAGGCACTCCGCTCGACTTCGGCTTTCATTGCGGACGACTTCCAAATTGAGCGAGGCGAGCGCCGCAGGGTCCCCTCCCCCTTTGTGGGGGAAGGACAGGGTGGGGGGGAATCTCAAACGTCGAGGATCATGGTTCCCCCCACCCCTAGCCCCTCCCCACAAGGGGGAGGGGGATCCCTTCGAGGCTTTAGAAAGCGATCGTTGCATGCCCTTCGCGTCGGCGTGAGCAGCTTCCGCCTCGTCTGCGCAATCACGATGCTGATGATGGGCCTCCTCCTTGGCGCCCCCCCGGCCAGGGCAGAGCTCAAGGCCATCGATCTCACCACCGAGGTGGAGCGCATCGACATTTTCGTGCTCGGCGAGTTCCACGCGCCGGGCGACCAGATCACCATCGACACCGTCCCCGACAACGACGGCGTATCGCAGAGCTGGACCGCCACAGCATCCACGCCGGGCACCAAGCCGGGGTGGTTCGCCTTCGCGCTGCGCAACACCACCGACAAGCAGATCGAGCGCTGGCTGGTGGTGGATCGCTATAACCCCGCCGCCTCCGGCCTGTTCATGCCGGACCTCGACGCCCGCCGCATCGAGAAGATCGCCTACTCGCGCGGCTATGCGCCGGAGCGCATCAAGAGCGACCGCGCCGATGTATTCCGCATCAACCTGGAGCCCGGCCGCACCGTTACCTACGTGGCCGAGCTGGCGTCGGACCGCATCACCGGGGTCTATCTCTGGAACCCCATCGAGTACGAGCAGCGAGGACGAGACCGCTACCTTTTCAGCGGTGTCATGCTCGGCATCACCGGCCTGCTCGCCATCTTCCTCACCGCGGTGTTCGCCGCCAACCACAAGGCAATTTTCCCCTCCGCGGCCGTGTTCGCCTGGTGCGTGCTGGGCTACCTGTGCGTCGACCTGGGCTTCTGGCACAAGCTGTTCAGCATCAGGCCGGAGGAGAACGCGCAATACCGCGCCGCGACCGAGGCGGCGATGGCGGCGAGCCTCGTCGTCTTCCTCTACGTGTTCCTGCGGCTCAGCGCCTCCAGCGGCTTCACGCGCTCGCTGCTTGGACTGTGGATGGCCGTGCAATCGCTGCTGGTGGCGGCGGCCTTCATCGACCCGCGGCTCGCCGCCACCTTCGTGCGCCTCTCCAGCATCCTGATCGGCACCACCGGCGCCGCAATCACCCTTTTCCTGGCGCTGCGCGGGCAGGACCGCGCCCTCTCCCTGGTGCCAACCTGGATGCTGCTGCTGGTGTGGCTGTTCGGCGCGGGCGCCACGCTGTCCGGCAGGCTGGCCGGCGATTTCGTCACCCTCGGCCTGATCGCCGGCCTCGTGCTGATCGTGGTGCTGATCGGCTTCACCGTCACGCAGTACGCCTTCCGCTCGATGGAGCCGGCCTACGGCACCCAGCCCGGCGAGCAGCAGCTGCGCTCCCTTGCGGTGGACGGCGCCGGCGCCGCGGTGTGGGAGTGGAACGCACGCCGCGACGACATCAAGGTGAGCCCGATCGTCGAGGCGATGCTGGGCCTCAAGGCCGGCCAGCTGTCGGCCAAGACCGACAGCTTCGTGGCCCATATGCACCCGGCCGACCGCGAGCGCTTCAAGCTGCTGCTGTGGTCCGTGAAGGAGCGCGCCGGCGGCGAGATGCGTATCGAGTTCCGCATGCGCCACGTCGACAACTCCTACCGCTGGTTCGACCTGGAGGCCGCGAGCCTCCCCACCGCCGACCGCCGCAACCTGCGCTGCGTGGGGCTGGTACGGGAGACCACGGACGCCCGGCGCGCCCAGGAGCGGCTCTTGCACAACGCGGTGCACGACAGCCTCACGGGCCTGCCGAATCGCGAGCTGTTTCTCGACCGGCTGGCCATCGCAGCCAAGCGCGCCACCTTGGAGCCCTTGGTGCGCCCGTCGCTGCTGTTCATCGACATCGACCGGTTCAAGGCGGCCAACGCCGCACTGGGGCTGGTGGCAACCGACAGCCTGCTCCTCACCATCGCCCGTCGGCTGGCCCGCAACCTCGGGCCCCAGGACACGCTGGGGCGCGTCGGCCACGACCAGTTCGCGCTTCTGCTGCTCAGCCAGACCGAGGCGCGCGAGCTCGCCATGCTGGCCGAGCAGGTGCGGCGCTCGGTGCGCTCGCCCATCGCCATCGGCGGCCGGGAGGTCGTGCTCACCGCCTCGGTCGGCATCGCCATCTACGACGGCCCCGACGAGGACCCGGCCGAGCTGCTGCGCGAGGCCGAGATCGCCATGTACCGCGCCAAGCGCGCCGGATCGGACCGCGTCGAGATCTTCAACGTCGAGATGCGCTCCGACCCCGACGGGCGCAT
>DATMZP010000724.1:0-5816 GCA_035573595.1 Hyphomicrobiaceae bacterium | reverse complement strand
ACGGGGAAGTTCCAGGGCGAGAAGCCGGCGACCGGACCGATCGGCTCCATGATCACCATGTTGCGCACGCCGTCGGCGCGGGCCGGGATGATGCGGCCGTAGGCGCGCTGGCCCTCGCCGGCGTACCAGTCGATGATGTCGGCCGAGCTCGCCACCTCGAGCTTGGCCTCCATCAGGACCTTGCCCTGCTCCTGGGTGAGGACCTTGGCGATCTCATCGGTGCGGGCGCGCACGAGCTCGGCGGCCTTGCGCAGGATCCTGCCGCGCTCGAACGCCGACACCTTGCGCCACTGCTTGAAGCCCTTGTCGGCAGCGGCCAGGGCCTTGTCGAGGTCGCCGCGGGAGACATGGCCCAGCTGCCCGATGGGCTTGCTGGTGGCCGGGTTCATTACGTCCTGGGACTTGTCGCCGGAAGGCTTCACCCAGTTGCCGTCGATGTAGTGCTCCAGGGATGTGTACATGGCGTGGCGTCCTCCAGGAAAGTTGCGGCCGGATGGGGCTGCCGAATAAAGGGACAGACGGGCGCCCGAACGCAAGGGGATTCGTTCCCCTTCCGGCGCGGCGCAGCTCTCCTCTCCGCGCTCGGGGGCGAGGCAAGGCGGCCGCCTCAGACCGTCGGCCGGGCCTCGCAGGTCGAGGGCTCGCCGCGGCGGGAAGCGCGGGCCACCCAGCGGCCCTCGGGGCCGGGCGGCGGAGGATGATCGGCCTCGCGCTCGCTGAAATCCGCCAGATAGAACTCGTAGCAGTTGGCGCCCGACTGGACGGCGGTGAAGCAGCCGCCGGCGATGTACTGGCCGGGATCGTAGAAGGTGCAGAACACCTGGTCGCGGAAGTACCAGTTGCCACGGCTGCGCCGCCTGCGGTCGTTATAGTCGAGGCGGCCGTCCGCGGCGTAGCTCTCGGTCCAATCCCCGCCATCGGCGTAGTAGCCGTCGAGCGTCTTGCCGACGAAAGCCGCGCGCATCGCCGCCTCGGTCATCCAGCCCCGCTCGGCGCCTGCGGGCGCGCCGGCCACACCGAGGATGCAGACGGATATGGCGACAGCGCCCAGACAGGCCGCGGGCCTCATGGTCAATCTCCAGTGGATGTTGCGATAACCAACGCCCTCTCCCTATGCGGACATTGTGACCGGCACGGGACCGCGCGCAGCCCGACATCCCGCAGTGCCGACGGCCTGTTGGTGGTGACGATCGCAGGACCGAAGGCGACGGCGGCGGACCATTTCGCCACGTCATAGCCGAGATGGTCGCCGGGACCGGTCGACCATCATCCGACCCGGCCTACAGATCGGGGCCGCCGGTTTTGGGCTCGTGGGTGCGCATGTAGCGGTCGTGGTCGCGCCTGTATTTCTCCACGTCGCCGGACGCGTAGTCACTCTGGCAGGCCGAAAGCATGAATGCGGCCACGACAAGTGCGGCCGAGACGAGGAGCGTGGCCTTCATTCCGGCCTCCTTTCGCAGGCAGTGCGCTGCGCGGCCCGATATGGACCGCAAATCGCGGCCGGCACATGGCAAAGCGCCGCCGCCCACGGGTCGGGCTCAGGCGATGGTCACCCCGCCGTCCGCCACCACCACGGCACCCGTCATGTACGATGCCGCCCTGGACGCCAGGAACGCCACGATGCCGCCGATCTCGTCGGGCTCGCCGATGCGGCGCAGCGGCGTGGTGGCGAGGCGCGGCTTCAGCGCCTCGGCGTTCTCCCACAGGGCGCGGGCGAAGTCCGTCTTGACGAGGCCGGGCGCCACGCAGTTGACGCGCACGTTCTTCCATCCCCACTCGGTGGCAAGGCTGCGGGCGAGCTGGAAATCCGCGGCCTTGGAGATGCCGTAGGCGCCCAGCACGGCGCTGCCGCGCAAGCCCCCGATCGAGGACACGATGACGACGCTGCCCCCGCCCTTCTCGGCCATGGCCGGGATGACGCGGTTGCACAGCCACAGGTTGCTCTTGATGTTGGAGCTCATGATCTTGTCGAAGGCGTCGTCGGAGATGCCCCCGAGCGGCCCGAAGTAGGGGTTGACCGCGGCGTTGCAGACCAGCGTATCGATCCGCCCCCAGTGCTTCAGCGTCTGATCGATCAGGCCCTCCACCTCAGCCTTGCGCGAGATATTGCAGGGGATGACGAGGGCCTCCCCGCCGGCCTTGCGGATCGCTGCCGCTACCTCCTCGCAGGCGTCGGCCTTGCGGCTGGAGACCACCACCTTGGCCCCCATGGACGCCATGATCTCAGCGGCCGAGCGGCCGATGCCGCGGCTGGAGCCGGTGATGACGGCCACGTGGCCGGATAAATCGAATGGATTCGTCACCTTTAGTCACTCCTTCGCCTGAGCCGCAGCGCCACCCGCTGCCCCGCCACCGATCCTATGAGGCAAATAATGGCCAGAGCCGCACTATCCCCGCGGGTTACGGGCGAGCGATAGGCACGTTCCAGCGTCAAGACCGTAAATGCCAGTACGCCATAGCCCAACGCAAAAAAAATTCCGGCACTGCGAGAACTCGTTGCGCGTCCTACTATGGTTCCCAGGAGGAGAGCCCCGAGGAGATCGAGCCATGCCGCGGGGTCGTACACCTTGCTGGGCAGGACGGCGGCAGTCTCCCCAGCGAACGTCGCCACGTACGTCAAGAAGTCGGTCATAGCACTTGCCCTAAACGTTAACTTGTTGCCAGGAGCAAACCAGGTGCTTAACTTGCCAATCGTACCGACCGGCCCGACACGCAGACAAGGACGGCGATGGGAGAGGAGCAGCCCTGGCCCTGGGAGCGGAGCTACCCGCCCGGCGTGCGCTGGGACGCACCGCTGGCGATTTCGACCCTGCCCCAGATGTTCGACGCCTTTACGGCGCAATGGGGACCGAAGCCGGCGCTCGAATACCGCGGCCACACTATCAGTCATGCCGAGCTGCGCGCCGCCGTGGATGGCGTCGCCGCAGGCCTCATGGACCTCGGCGTTGGGCCGGGGACGGCTGTCGCGCTCTACCTGCCGAACACGCCCTACCACCCCATTACCTTCTTCGCGGTGCTCAGATGCGGGGGCCGCGTCGTGCAGCTGTCCCCGCTCGACGCCGAGCGGGAGCTGGCCTTCAAGCTGAAAGACAGCGGCGCCCGTGTCCTGGTCACGACCAACATCGGCTTCATGGCGCTGATGGCCCGGAAGCTCATGGCCGACGGGCTTGTCGATCATCTGATCGTCGGCGACGATACCGCCTTCGGCCCGTCGGCGATCCCGACATCGCCTATCCCTAGCGACGCCGGCGTCGTGCGCTTCGCTGCGCTGCGCCAGGCCGGTGCCGCCACGCTGCCCAGGCAATGGCCGCAGATCGGCATCGAGGACATCGCGCTTCTGCAGTACACCGGCGGCACCACCGGCCGGCCCAAGGGCACCATCCTCACCCACGCCAACCTGAGCGCCGCCTGCGCCATCTACAAGGCCTGGAGCGACCCGCAGCGCGACACCCCGCCGGGTGAGGACAAGGTGATCTGCGTCCTGCCGCTGTTCCATATGTACGCGCTGAGCGCCGTGATGCTGCGCTCCCTCAATGAAGGTTGCGAGCTGATGCTGCGGCTCCGCTTCGACGCGGCCACCACGCTCGACGATATAGAGGTGAAGCGCGCCACCGTGTTCCCCGGCGTGCCCACGATGTGGATAGCGCTCGCCAACACGCCCGACATCGCGCAGCGGGATCTCTCCTCGCTGCGACGCGTCAGCTCGGGGGGAGCGCCGCTGCCGGTAGAGGTGGGCGAGCAGTTCCACAAGCTCACCGGCCACCGTCTGGTCGGTGGGTGGGGCATGACGGAGACCTCGCCGGCCGGCACCAGCGTGCCGCTCGAGTGGAAGCCCGACAAGGCCGGCACGATCGGCTTGCCGCTGCCGGGCATCATCATGGACATCGTGGCCCTAGACGACCCGCGCCGCCGTCTGCCGCCCGGCGAGAAGGGCGAGATTCGCATCAAGGGGCCGAACGTCACCCAGGGCTACTGGAACGCACCGCAGGAGACGGCGGCCGCCTTCGTCGACGGCTATTTCCTGACCGGCGACATCGGCTACATGGACGAGGACGGCTACTTCTACCTGGTAGACCGCAAGAAGGACATGATCCTCTCCGGCGGCTTCAACGTCTATCCACGCAGCATCGAGGAGGCGATCTACGAGCACGCGAGCGTGGCCGAGGTGATCGTGATCGGCGTGCCCGATGCCTACCGCGGCGAGGCCGCCAAGGCGTTCGTGCAGTTAAAGCCCGGCGCCGCCGTCTTCACGCTCGACGAGCTGCGTGCCTTCCTGTCCGACAAGATCGGCAGGCACGAGATGCCAGCGCACCTGGAGTTCCGCGATACCCTGCCCAAGACGGCGGTCGGCAAGCTGTCGAAGAAGGAGCTGGTCGCGGAGGAGCGGCAGAAATACAAGGCTGCCGCCAGTGAAGAGATGCGGCAGTCGGGGGTCGGCAGTCGGGCGTCGTAGGGCTCCGTTTCTGCGACTGCCGACTCCGACGCCCGACTGCCGATTAGAAGTTGAGACCGCGATAAAGAGAAGGACCGCCCCATGGTCGATGCCGTCATCGTCTCCACCGCCCGCACGCCCATCGGCAGGGCCGTGCGCGGCGTCTTCAACCTCACGCACGGCGCCGATATGGGCGGCCACGTCATCGCCCAGGCCGTTAAGCGCGCCGGCATCGAGCCGGGCACTGTCGAGGACGTGACGATGGGCTGAGCCAACCCCGAAGGCGCCACCGGCGGCAATATCGCGCGCCAGTGCGCCATCCGCGCCGGGCTGCCGGTGACGGCAGCGGCGCAGACGGTCAACCGCTTCTGCTCCTCGGGCCTGCAGGCGATCGCGCTTGCCGCCGGCAGCATTACCCAGAACGGCGTACCGGTGGCGGTGGCGGGCGGGCTTGAGTCCATCTCGCTCGTGCAGATGAACCTCAACACCAAGTTCTACCGCAACGATTGGATCGCCGAGCACAAGGGCGCGCTCTACATGCCGATGATCGAGACCGCCGACATCGTCGCGCGGCGCTACGGCATCTCGCGCGAGCGGCAGGACGAGTATTCCCTCATCAGCCAGCAACGCACCGCTGCCGCACAGAACGAAGGGCGGCTTGCCGCCGAGATCGTGCCGATGACCACCACCATGCAGGTGGAGAACAAGGAGACCAAGGAGATCTCCCAGCGCACCGTCACCCTGGAGCGCGACGAGGGCAACCGGCCCGATACCACGCTCGAAGGCCTCGCCAAGCTCAAGCCCGTGCGCGGCGACGACCAGTTCATAACGGCCGGCAATGCCAGCCAGCTCTCCGACGGTGCGTCGGCGTGCGTGCTGATGTCGGACAAGGAGGCGGCAAAGCAGGGCATCAAGCCGATGGGCGTATTCCGCGGCTTCGCCGTCGCCGGCTGCGAGCCCGACGAGATGGGCATCGGCCCGGTGTTCGCGGTGCCGCGGCTCCTCGAGCGCGCCGGCCTCAAGGTGGACGACATCGGTCTGTGGGAGCTGAACGAGGCGTTCGCCAGCCAGGTGATCTACTGCCGCGACAAGCTCGGCATCCCGCAGGAGAAGCTCAACGTCGACGGCGGCGCCATTGCCATCGGCCATCCCTACGGCATGTCGGGCGCGCGCATGACGGGGCACGCGCTGATCGAGGGCAAGCGCCGCGGCGTGAAGTATGTGGTGTGCACCATGTGCATTGGTGGCGGCCAGGGCGCCGCCGGCCTGTTCGAGATCGTCTGAGGGAGAGAAAAATGGACCTTCGCTTCAGTCCCGAAGAGAACGCCTTCCGCCAGGAGCTGCGCTCATTCTTCTGTTCGGCCGTGCCCGAGAGCATCCGTTC
>DATMZP010000723.1:0-6391 GCA_035573595.1 Hyphomicrobiaceae bacterium | reverse complement strand
TTCCCCTTCGCGCGCAACGACTGCGCGGCTTCGCTCGGCAACTGCAAGTGCAGCCATGGGCAGCAGGCCGGAGGTGGGTCGATCCAGATCGCGGTGGGCGACGGCCGGTCGGACTTCTGCCTCGCCGGGAGATCGCACCTGGTGCTGGCCAAGGGGCAGCTCGCGGTTCACTGCCGGTCGGAAAAGATTCCGCATTGGCCCATTGCGGACTTCTCCGACGCGGTGGCGGCGCTCGCCGGCTGGCTCGCGAGGAACGCGCGCAAATCTGCCTGAGCATCGGGCCCTCGTGCGCCGAGCTCCAAGAAGACTCAAGCAAAGGCTAAGCATGGCGATTGCAGATCACAGCGAGACGTTTCGCGGCGGGCCTACCGGCTTCCTGCTGATCCACGGGCTCGGCGGTACGCCGGTCGAGATGCGGTTCGTCGGCATCGGCCTGGCGCGGGCGGGATTCACCGTGAGCTGCCCGCAACTCGCGGGGCATTGCGGGAGCTTCGAGGACCTCCGCGCCACCGGCTGGCGTGACTGGTACGCGTCGGTCGAGGAGGCGCATGCAGAGCTGCGCAAGACCTGCCAGAAGGTGATCGTCGGCGGCCTTTCTATGGGGGCCATCATGGCGCTGCACCTGGCGGCCGAGCGGCCCGACGAGGTTCACGGGGCGGCGCTGTTTGCGCCCACCCTGAAGCTCGATGGCTGGGGCGTGCCCTGGTACAGTGTGCTGTTCAACCTGGTGCGTGACCGCAGGACGGCAGATTTCATCACGTTCTCCGAGCGCCAGCCCTATGGCATCAAGGACCCGCGCGTGCGCGCCCTGGTGATGGCGGCGATCAACAGCGGCGACAGCTCCAAGGCGGGGCAGTTCTCAAATCCGGGACGGGTGATGCTGGAGCTGCGCTGGCTCGTCGACACCGTGAAGCGCCAACTGGGCGGCATTCGCCAGCCCACGCTGATCGTGCACCCGCGCGAGGACGACCGGGCGAGCCTGCGCAACGCCGCCTACCTGCAAGGCGCCCTCGGCGGCATGGTGGAGACGTGCGTGCTCGACGACAGCTATCACATCGTCACCGTCGACCGGCAGCGCGACCTGGTGGTGGACCGCACCGCCGCCTTCGCACGGCGCATCACCGTCCCGTCCGCTCTCGACGCCGGCGACGAGGTCTCCGATATCGCCGAGATGTTCGACCGGATTGCGTGAGGGCTGCCGTCGCACCGGGTCCCGTCGCGCGTTGCCTTTGGCGCTTGCCGCTCGCGGCCGAAGCGCGCATCCTTCGGACAACACAGCCCAGAGGATTGGGAGAGGATTGGGGAGACTCAGATGGCACAAGGTTCCTCCGCCCCCGCCATGTCCATGGCAGAGCGTGCGGACGCCCTCGAAGAGCGGATGATGCACGAGCTGGAGCATATCGTGACCAAGTCCGTGCTCTGTCATCTGACCGACGGCAAGGTCGAGATGGAGGGCGGCATGGAGTTGCTCAACGCAAACCCCGGCAAGTACATGCTGATGGGCGCCGACCCGCGCCTGCCGCAGATGCCGGAGAAGCCGACGCTGATGGACTACTTCCGCTGCCGATTCGCCTCCACCTCGCACCTCCTGCAGAGCGCCACGCATGCGCTGAAGGCGGGGCATTCGGAGAAGGTGATACTGGCCTGCCTGCTGCACGACATCGGGGTCGTCAGCTTCATCCGCTGCGACCATGGCTACTGGGGAGCGCAGATGATCGAGCCGTACGTGGACGAGGAGGTGGCCTGGGCGGTGAAGATGCACCAGGCGCTGCGGTTCTTCCCCGACGAGTCGGTGGGCTACACCTATCCCGAGATGTACCGAAAGCTGTTCGGGCCCAACTACAAACCCGAGCCCTACATCGTGGCCGAGTACGAGCGCGCCAGGAACCACAAGTGGTACATGACCTCGCGCCTCATCACGATGAACGACGTCTACTCGTTCGACCCCAGCGCCAAAGTGAACCTGGACGACTTCGTCGACATCGTCGGCCGCAACTTCAAGCAGCCGAAGGAGGGCCTCGGCTGGGACAACAGCCCCTCTGCCCACATGTGGCGCACCATCATGTGGCCGACGCGGTTCCTGTAGCTGCCAGGCGAATGGCGAATGGCCAATCGCGAATGGAGCGCAATCTTCTCCATTCGCCACTCACCGCTCGCCCTGGCGGTGTTGGCCTCGCTGCCGCTCCGCTTATGCCGTCGGCCGCATCTCGAAGCCGGCCGGCGGGGTGCCGCCCTCTTCCAGGATCTCGACTGAGCCAACCTGAGCCGCCCGCGGCCCCTGGTGGCAGCGCCGCAGCATCTCGGCGACGTCGTCCGCCGGGCCGGAGAGCAGCGCCTCGACGGAGCCGTCGCGGCGGTTGCGCACCCAGCCGGCGAGCCCAAGCCCGCAGGCCGTCTCCTCGGTCCAGTAGCGGAAGCCTACGCCCTGCACGCGGCCCGCAATGCGGACACGTACCGTGCGCTCCTTACGCTCGCCGCTCATGCGAGCCTCCATCTGTTCGGCGAATGGCGAATGGTGAGTGGCGAATGGAGCCCGCTACTCGCCATGGGCCATTCGCGGCGGCTATCGCGGCGGCTGCGTCAGGAGCACCTTGACCGCCGGCCGCTTGCCCCAGGCGTCGTCCACAGCGGCGCGGACTGCGCGGCGGACGGCCTCGCGCACCATCTCGGTATCCTTCTGGCGGTCGCGCGGGATGCTCCTCAGCGTGCCCTCCACGGTGCGGCGGACGATCTCCGTCATGGGCCGACCCTCGGCGTCGGCCTGCGGCACGCCGTCGAGCACGATCTCGGCCTCCGGCGAGACGTTGCCCCGCGCGGAGCGGGCCAGGGCCACGATGACGATGCCGGCGTAGGCCAGCGAGCGGCGCTCGCGCACCGGGCCTTCGTCGGCGGACACCAGCAGGTTGCCGTCGCGGAACAGGCGGCCGACCGGCGCCTGATCGATGGTCTCGGCGGGGCCGGGCGCCAGCCGCACAATGGCGCCATTGCGGATCGACAGCACCTCCCTGACTCCGGCCGCGCGGGCCAGCCGGCGGTGCGCCTCCAGGTGCCGCGGCTCGCCGTGCATGGGGATGGCGATGGCCGGCCGGATGGCGGCGTACATCTCATTCAACTCGTCGCGGCGGGGGTGGCCGGTGACGTGGACCAGGGCATCGGCGTCGGTGACGATCTCGCAGCCGAGATTGACCAGCCGGTTCTGGATCTGGCCGACTGCGCGCTCGTTGCCGGGGATGGTGCGGGAAGAGAAGATCACCAGGTCACCGTAGTCGAGCTCGATATCGGGGTGCTCGTCGGCGGCAATGCGGGCCATGGCGGCGCGCGGCTCGCCCTGGCTGCCAGTGCACAGGGCCACCACCTTGTCGGCCGGGAAATCCAGGAAGCGGCTCTGGTCGTCGTAGTCGAAATCCGGCGGCAGGTAGCCCGTCTCCATGGCCACGTCGATGACGCGGTGCATGGCGCGCCCGGCCACCACCAGGCGGCGGCCAGCGGCGCGGGCGGCCTCCCAGACCGCGCGGATGCGGGCCACATTGGAGGCGAAGATCGTCACCGCCACGCGCCGCTTGGCCTTGCCGACGATCTCCGCCAGCGAGCGGGCCACGTCCCGCTCCGACGGCGAGCGGCCCTCCCGCATGGCGTTGGTGGAATCGCAGACGAGCGCAAGGACGCCCTCGCTGCCGATGCCGGCGAGACGGTCTGGACCGGCGGAGCCGCCGACCAGGGGAGTCGGGTCGAGCTTCCAGTCTCCGGTGTGGAACACCGTACCCCGCGGGGTGCGCAGGACCAGCGCGTTGGATTCCGGGATCGAGTGCGCCATCTCGACCAGCTGCAGGCTGAACGGCCCGACATCGAAACGGCTGTTGAGCGCCACCACCTTGATGGGGAGCTCCAGGCGCCGGCCGAACTCGGCGGCCTTGGCCTTCAGCAGCGCCGCCGTGAACGGCGTGGCGTAGATCGGCACGCGCAGCTTCGGCCACAGCTCGATGACGGCGCCGAAATGGTCCTCGTGGGCGTGGGTGAGCACCAGACCGGCCAGGCTGCCGCGTTCCGCCTCAATGTAGCGCAGGTCGGGCAGGATCACGTCCACGCCGGGGTCGTTCTCGCCTTCCGGGAAGGTGATGCCGAGGTCGATCATGAGCCACTGGCGCGCGTCGGCCGGCCCCAGGCCGTAGAGATAGCAGTTCATGCCGATCTCGCCGATGCCGCCCAGCGGCATGAATACCAGCTCGTCTCCGCTCCCGCCGCCTGCTATCCGATCCTCCGTCATCAAGCCCTGTCCCGAGGCGCAGCCGCATCCAAGGTCACGTCGCCAAAAGTCACGGTGCGCCGCTGCCCGTGACGGTCTGAGATCACCAACGCGCCCTCCGCGTCGAGATCGGCAAACGTGCCCTCAATCCTTTCCCGGCCGGTGTTCACCGTCACCCTCTCTCCCGCCGGACCGGCGCGGTCAAGCCACGCCTGGCGTACGCTGGGGAAACCTTGTCCGTAGTCCCAGACGCCCAGCCAATTGTGCATGGCTTCGCTCAAGCTGCCCAGCACCAGTTCGGGGGAGACGTGGCAGCCATGCACCGCAAGATCGGTGGCGGCGCGGCCGAGATCGGCGGGGTGCCAGGCGAGGTCGATGCCGATGCCTATGACGGCGACGATCGAATTGGGGTGAGGCGCCGGCCGCAGGGTCCCCTCCCCACAAGGGGCAGGGGAATCGCGGCGCAGCTGCGGTGGGCGACTCGTTTCAACAAGGATGCCGGCGCACTTGGCCTGTCCGATCAGCACGTCGTTGGGCCACTTGAGGCGCAGGTCCGCAGGGCGGCCCCCGGCGGCCTCCCGGATGGCATCGACCACCGCGACGCCGGCCACCAGGGAGAGTTGCGGCATGGCCGCGGGCGGGCAGCCCAGCCGGATAAGCAGACTGGCGTGGAGGTTGCCCGGCACCGAGACCCAGGGCCGGTCGCCCCGGCCACGCCCCGCGGTCTGCCGCCACGCCATGATCCAGAGGGGGCCGGTCTCGCCGGCCTCGGCCAGGGCGAAGGCCTCGCGGTTCGTCGAGCCGACGTTGTCCAGGATCAGGCTGCGGTACGACTGCGCCACCGGGGCTCATGTCCGTGCGCCGGCGAGACGGGGTCAGACCCCTCGCCTCCAGCGTTAGATGCAACACGAGCCCGCCAAGCGAGGGGTCTGACCCCATTCCCGGCCCGGCTCAAAAGAGGCTCTTCACTGCCGCACCGGCGGCATCGACCAGCGGCGCCGGCCAGACTACGTAGAGCAGGACCGCAAGGCCCGCCACACCGATCACCAGGCCTGCTTTGGGCTGGATGGCCATGAACCTCTCCCGCGGCGGGTCGAAGAACATGATCTTCACGATCCGCACATAGTAGTAGGCACCCACGACGCTGGCCAGCACGCCGATGATAGCCAGCGGCCACAGCCCTTCGCGCACGGCCGCCAGGAACACATAGAACTTGGCGAAGAACCCGGCGAGCGGCGGGATGCCGGCGAGCGAGAACAAGAGGATCGCCAGCAGGGTGGCCAGCGCCAAGTTGTTCTGGGCGAGGCCCGACAGGTCGTCGATCTCCTCGGTCATGCCGTCGGCGTGGCGCATGGCCAGCACGACGCCGAAGGCGCCGAGAGTCATGGCCACGTAGATCACGAGGTAGATGACGACGCCGCGCGCGCCTTCCGGCGAGCCGGCTGCCAGGCCGATCAGGGCGTAACCGATGTTGCCGATGGCGGAGTAGGCCAAGAGCCGCTTGATGTTGCTCTGACCGATGGCCGCGAAAGCGCCGAGCACCATGGAGGCGATGGCGAGCGCAGTGACGACCTGCTGCCACTGCGGCTTGATGCCGGCGAAGCCGTCGAGCGTGACGCGCATCAGGAGCGCCATGGCCGCCACCTTGGGGGCGGCGGAGAAGAAGGCCGCCACCGGCGTCGGCGCGCCTTCGTAGACGTCGGGCGTCCACATGTGAAAGGGCACCGCCGAGATCTTGAAGGCGAGGCCCACCAGCAGGAACACGAGACCGATGATGAGCCCCAGGCTCTGGCCGGCGCCGGCCTGCCCTGCCGCGGCGGCGATGACCGCGAAGCTTGTCGACCCCGTGAAGCCGTAGATCAGCGAGGCGCCGTAGAGCAGCATGCCGGAGGAGAGCGCGCCGAGGACGAAATACTTGAGGCCCGCCTCGCTGGAGCGCAGGTCGTCGCGGCGGATGGCGGCCATCACGTAGAGCGCAAGGCTCTGCAGCTCCAGGCCCAGGTAGAGGGAGATAAGATCGCTGGCGGAGATCATCATCAGCATGCCCGCGGTCGCGAGCAGGACAAGCACGGGATATTCGAACTTGAGCGTGCGTGTCCGCCGCATGTCGTCGAACGACAGGATCAGCGCCGCGCCAGACGCCACCAG